>JANPCA010000472.1:0-19688 GCA_031430715.1 Hyphomicrobiales bacterium
CGATCGGCCAGGATGACCTTACGCTCGACAATTTCGATACGCTCAACCAGATCCAGGCTTTTGTCGCAAGTCAAACATGACTCGTCTCGCCTTGCCAGCGGTTGACAGCGCGTGCGGGCTGCCCCGCGAGCCCCTGCTGGAGGCGGCGAGGCGCTTCGGATCGCCCCTTTATGTCTATGACCTCGACGTGATAGCGGCACGGTTCGCCATGCTGCGGGACAGCTTCGCCGGACGTTTCCGCGTCAGCTTCGCGGTGAAGGCCAATCCCAATCCGGCGGTGCTCGCCGGTCTGGCCCGCTGCGGCGCCGACTTCGACGCCTCCTCGCTTGCTGAAATTAAGGGTGCTCTGCAGGCGGGCGCGGACCCTTCACGGATCAGTTTCACCGGTCCCGCCAAGCGCGAGGCGGAAATCGCGGCTGCCGTGACGCTTCGCATCGGCACGATGGTCCTTGAATCGTCCGCCCAGGCCGAAACCGCCAACCGCTTTGCGGAACGCGCAGGCATCATCCAGTCCGCCGTGATCCGCATCAATCCAAACCATGTGCCGCGCGGCTTTGGCGCCCGGATGAACGGCAAGGCTTCGCAATTCGGCATCGACGAGGACTGCGTGAACGAGGCGATGGCGCGCATTGCCGCCCTGCCGCATCTGTCGCTCGATGGATTTCACATCTATTCCGGCTCGGGCTGCCTCGATGAAACGGCGCTGAACGAGAACTTCGATAACGCGATTCGTCTGTTCAAGGCCTTCGGCTCAAGCCTGAAGAAACCAATCCGGAAACTGATCTTCGGCGCGGGCTTCGGAATCCCCTATTATCCCGATCAGCAGGCCTTGCGGCTGGGCGGAATTGCCGAGCAGGCCGTGCCCATGATCGACGCTTTGCGCGCCACGCCGGGTTTTGCGGAGGCCGAATGCAGTCTTGAGCTCGGGCGCTGGCTGAGCGGTCCGGCGGGCTGGCTACTGACCTCGGTGGTGGCCGCGAAATCGGCGGGAGAGACCGAAATCCGCATGTGCGACGCGGGCTTCAACACGCATCTCGCCGCCTGCGGCATGATGGGCTCGATCCTGCGCAAGGCCTGGCGCATGTCGAACCTCTCCAATCCCGGCGGCGGCAAAACCAACTACACTCTCGTTGGCCCGCTCTGCACGTCCATCGACCAGTTGGGCCGCGATGTGCCGCTTACTGAGCTAAGGATCGGCGATGTGATCGCCATCGAGAATTCCGGTGCTTATGGATTGACGGCGAGCCCCACCCGCTTCATCAGCCATCCGGAGCCGCGCGAGGCCGCTTTTGTCAACGGCGGGACAATCGACGTGACGGTGATTCGATGACCGGCCCCGCGCCCTTCGCCATCATCCTGGGCTTTCCACGCTCCGGCACCACGCTGCTGTCCTGCCTCCTCAATCACCACCCGGAGATCAGCTGTCCGCCCGAACCCTATGTAACCATGGCCTGCGCCCGCTTCATCGCCGAGGATCAGGCCGATGGCCTGGCCGTCGGCGTCTTGTCCGCCCTGGGTTTTGCCGGCATCGCCGAAGACGAGGTGCTGAAGCTGTTGCGCGAACTCACCCTGTCGCTGCACCGGCGCATGGGCGATGGCAAGCCGGTGATGGTGGAAAAGGGCGGTTTCAACATCTTCTATCTCGACGCGGTCGAACGCATTTTCGGACGCCACGCCAAATTCATCTGTGTACGGCGCAATCCGCTGGACGCCATCCTCTCCATGAAGGAACTCACGGACGGGATCGGCATCTTCCTCGGCGAGTTGCGGCCCTATCTCCAAGCCAATCCAAGCCCGCTCGGCGCCTTCGCCGATGCCTGGGCGGACCGCGAGGCCGCCCTCTCGGCCTTCATCGCCCGCAACCGTGAGACTGTCGTTGAGTACCGTTACGAGGATCTCCTCGAAAAACCGGAGGAGACGCTTGCCCGCATCACGGCTTTCCTCGGGGTGGCGGCGCTCAACCCCGGGGAGATCGGCGCCGCGCTGCGCGGCAAGCTGCCCATCGGTTTCGGCGACTGGAAAATCCACCAGAAAACCAACATCGACAATCAATCGGCCGGGCGCTGGAAATCCGGCCTGTCGAAGGCGCAACTGGCCCGCGTCCTGCCCGGGCTCGCCGAACCCATGCTGCGCCATGGCTATGACGTGCCGCGTCTGCCGAAGACGCCGGACCGGGCCACCGCCCTCCGCCAGTTCCAGGCCATGACCGGCCTCAGGCGGTCGGCCCTCAAGGCACCGCAATGACCACCGGCTGGCAGCGCTTCGAGCGAACCGCCATGCGGCGCGGCGCGGCGCCCGCCATCATCCAGGGCGGTGTGGCAGTCAGTTTCACAGCGCTCCACGCCATGGCCCTGCGCCAGGCGCAAGCGCTGCAGGCCCGCGGCGTGAGGGCCGGAGACCGCGTGGTTGTTTTCGCCGAGAACGCGCCGGAGGTGGCCGCTGCCATCGCTGCCATCTGGCGGCTCGGCGCCCTGCCGGTGATCGTCAGCACGGCAGGCCCCCCAAGCCACCTGGCCGCAGCGCTTGAACTGACCGGCGCCCGCCATGCGGTGTGCAGCGCCGCCCCACCCATCCCGGTTGACGTGTTCATCCCGGACAGCTGTTCTGACCGCCCGGCCACGGCACTGCCGCCGCTGACAACGGACTCCGAAGCGCCCGCGTCCGTGCTCTTCACCTCGGGCTCGACGGGCCAGCCGAAGGGCGTGGTCCAAAGCCATGCCACGCTCACCAGCTGCTGCGGCACGCTGTTTGATCTCTTCGGGCTGAAACCGGACGACCGCCTGCTCTGCGGTGTGCCATGGTCCCACGACTATGGTTGGGGCCAGCTCCACTTCACCCTGTTCGGCGGCTTAGGCATGGTGCTCCCCGAGGTGCCGGGCGTGATCGGCCTGTGCGCCGCCATCGCCAGGCACCGGCCCACGGTGTTTGCCGGCGTGCCCTCGCTCTTTGCCGCCCTGCTGTTCGGCGTGTCGGCCATTCGCGGCACCGATACCTCGCCGCTGCGCCTGATCACCAGCACCGGCTCGGCCATGCCTTTGGCGGTGATTGAGGCCTTGCGGGAAACTTTCCCCAATGCCGCGCTCCGGCTGAACTACGGCCTCACCGAAACCTATCGCAGTGCCAGCCTGCCGCCGCATCTCCTCCGCGATCGTCCCGCCGCGGCAGGCAAAGCCGTTCCGGGCGTCGAACTCCGCATTGTCAGGCCGGACGGAACGCCCGCCAGCCTGGGCGAGGCCGGCGAAGTCGTGCATTGCGGAGCCGGCGTGTTTTCGCATTATTACGGCAACCCGGAAGCGACCGCCCGGACGCGGCGGCCCGACCCGTTCAATCCGGGCGGCTTCCGCGTCCACACCGGTGACCTGGGCCGACTCGATGCAGATGGCATCCTCTATCTGAGCGGGCGCATCGACCGCCAGATCAAATCCATGGGCGTCAGGGTTTCGCCCGATGAGGTTGAAAGCCTGCTGTTCGGCAGCGGCGTGGTGGCGGCCGTCGCCGTCTCCTCCATTCCCCATGACATCATGGGCGAGATGGTGGTTTGCGCCTATGTTCCGTGCCAGGATGAGGATAGCCTCGTCACGCTCAAAGCCCATGCCCGCAAGGTGCTGAGCCAGCCCATGCTGCCCCGTCTGTTCATGAGGATTGACACGATGCCGCGCACGGGCGGGGGCAAGACCGACCATGGGGCGGTGCGCGCCATGTTCCTGCGGCAAGGGCAAACGCCATGACGGACGCCGCCCGTTACCTGGACCGGGCCCGCACCCTGGGTGAGCGGGTTGCCCCGCCGCCTTCCCCGGGCGCTGAAAAGGCCCATGCCGATGCCCTGGTGGCCCAACTGCGCGCCGACGGGCTTTTTGCGGTGGCCGTGGGGCCTGCCTTCGGCGGACCGGGGCTTGACCTTGCGGATATGGCCCGCATCACCTTCGCCATTGCGCGAACCTCGGGTTCGGCGGGGCTGATCTATGCCATGCATCTGAGCCAGGCGCTCTCAATCGTGCGCCATGGCCAGGGCGGCTATTTCGAGGATTTCCAGCGCCGCATGGTGCTGGATCAAATCCTGCTCGCCTCCGGCACATCGGAGAAGGCAACGGGCGGCGACATCCTGCACTCGCTCTGCACCATCGC
Source organism: Hyphomicrobiales bacterium (assembly GCA_031430715.1). Classification (GTDB taxonomy): domain Bacteria; phylum Pseudomonadota; class Alphaproteobacteria; order Rhizobiales; family Aestuariivirgaceae; genus Aestuariivirga. The sequence continues at coordinate 4,126 of JANPCA010000472.1, forward strand.
GGAGGCGGAGGACGGCACGCTGAAACTGACCAAGGAGACGGCCAACATCTCCTATGCCGACCATGCCGGCGCCTTCCTGATTTCGGCCAACCTGGTCCGCCCGAATGGCAAACCGCAACAGGTGCTGGTACTGGCGGAACGCGGCCAGACTGACTTGACACCTGGCCCCGGCACAGGTTTCCTCGGCATGCGCGGCATGCTGAACAGCCCATGGACGGTCGCCGCACGATTTTCGCAAGATGCGGTATTCGCGGAAAGCTTCCGCGTCATCGCCAGCCGCACCATGACGCCATCGATCCATGTGCTCTGGGCGGCCCTGTGGTCGGGCATCGCCGCATCGGCACTCGGCCGCGCCAAGCGCTTCGTGACCAAGGAGATCGGCAGCGATGACGAACTCTACGTGATTGCCCGCCACGAACTGACCCAACTCGTGGACCGCCACTACATGATGAACGCCCTGATCCGCGACGCCATCGCCCTGCAGGAAGACGAAGGCCGGCCTGCCGGCATCGGCTTTCTCCCAGGCGCCCGCATCAACCGCCTGAAAATGTGCTGTTCCGCACTGGCCGAAGACATCTGCCGGGGTGCCTTGCGCCTTACTGGCCTGCGCGGCTATGCTTTGGGAGGTCCCTATAGTGTCGCGGAGCAATTGCAGGACGTGCTTTCGGCATCGGTCATGATCTCCAACTTGCGCCTCGCCGCGAACACCTCGAAACTCGATGGTTTCATGGATGAGGAACTTTGACGTGCCATCAAATCCGAGAGCCCGATGATTCCAGGTCACGAGAAATACGCGCTGCTGTACAAGCTCTATGCCGAGGACAGTCTCGATGAGGTCCGGCGCATTCTGCAGTATCCGCTCAGACGCTATTCGCCATCTGAAGTTGCCGAACTCTATGACGCCGTCGTTTTCGAGAAGCTGAAAATCAAGAAGGAGGACTTCATCCGCTATGCGCCGATCTGGGGGCGGCTCAAGAACCGCCGCTATCCGGTGCTCGACAGCACCGAGATTTCGCCCGGCGCCATCTTTCATGAGGCCCGGAATACACCGCGCGGCGCCAAGGGACTTCTCGTCTGCTTTTGCGGGGCGAAGGGCGAGTTGCATATCCCCGTGGCGCGCTACATGCTGGAATTGCCGGCCGATGCCTATGACTATCTGGTCCTGTCGCCCAAGACCATGCAGCCGTCCAACATGCTGGCGCATTATACCGCCGGGGTGGAAGGCTTCGCCGATACCATCGAGGACATCGCCGCCCGCATCGCGCGCGAATACTTGAGCAGCGGTTACCGCACCACAGCCATGATCGGTACGTCCATGGGCGGCTTCGCGGCACTGGACGTCGCCGACCGGATCGGCGCCGATGCCGGCATCTCCATCAGCGGACGCATGGAATATCTGAACGGCGCCGTTCCGGTCGAACACCTGGCGCGGACACCGCCGGCCAAGTTCTGCGTGTGCCGCACCTGGAATCCGGACGTCAAGCTCCATGTCATCTATGGCATGGAAAACAAACGCGACACCGAAAGCGCCCTCAGGCTGTTCATGCTCAACCGCAATCTGAGGTTCTGGCCGATCCGCGGCCTTGAGGACCACAGTCCCTTTCCGTTCTGGGCCGCGAAGCAACTGCTGAAGCCGTTTTTCGATGGCCTCCATCAGGTGGCAACCGGACTGCACGAGAGACCCTGGGAATGCCTCAGGGACTGAGGGACCCGCCTATGACACAGTGCCGCCACAAGGCGCCATAACTTCTCCACCATTCTGCATCATGTGCGTGGGCCAACCCGTTGACCGGGAACGATGCGGCTGGAACCGCATTGCTGTGAGCAAGGCCTCCGCGGCGGAGGTTCAAAAATGTACTTGATGAAGGAGTTCTGCGCATGGCCACGATCAACGGCAGCGACCGGTCCGAGATTATCGACGGCACCGATCGCAGCGACATCATTTTCGGCAATGGTGGAAACGACGCGATCTGGGGATTCTATGGCGATGACCAGATCCATGGCGGCACCGGCAGCGATCTGATCCGGGCCGGCGGCGGCCACGACGATCTGTGGGGCGATTCGGGCCTCAACGACCTGTTTGGCGGGTCGGGGCGCGACGTGTTTCACACCGGCGCCCGCCTCAACAGCTTCAGCGACGATTGGATTGGCGATTTCCAGTTTGACGCCGATACCATCGACGTGAGCAGCTGGGGCATCAGCGATTTCAGCCAGATCAAGGCGCTGCTGAAATCCGATTTCTTGGGCAGCGCCTGGTTGAATGCCTATTACAATGGCCATGACCATTTTCTCACCATCGGCGGTGTGCCGCCGGGCGAGCTGATCGCCTCGGATTTCATCTATTCCGATCTGGGCGCGCAAAGCCTGACCGGCACGCGCTACGGTGATACGCTGTTTGGATCACGCTCCAACGATCTGCTGTCCGGGGTCGGCGGCGACGATGCCCTGCTGGGCGGCATCGGCAATGACCTGCTCTCGGGCGGCGTCGGGCAGGACCGGCTCACCGGCGGTGCCGGAGCGGACCGCCTGAACGGCGGCACCGGCCGCGATGTCATGACCGGCAACGTTGGCGAGGACGTCTTCATCTTCAACGACATCTTCGATTCCGTGGCGGGACCGGACCATGACCTCATCACCGATTTCCACCGCAATGAAGACGTGATGAACCTCGCCAACATCGATGCCAACACAACCCTCAACGGCAACCAGGTTTTCGTCTGGGTCGGTGCGGCCGATTTTTCGGCGGCGGGTCAACTGCGCTACTATTTCTCGGGCGGCAAGACGATCATTTCGGGAAGTGTGGATGGCGATACCGTGTCGGAGTTCCAGATTTCGCTGGAAGGCCGCTTCGTACCGATCGCCGGCGATTTCGTCCTGTAAGGCAAGAGGCGGGGCGCGTCCCGATTACTTAAGGACCGCCCTGCCGATCAGCCAGAAGAACAGGCGGTAAGGCAGCAACCGCGCCAGCTTGAGGATTGTCACGAAGGCCCACGGATAGGCGATCTCGAAACGTTTCCGTTTCAGGCCGCGGATGGTGGCGCGCGCCGCGTCCTGGGGCCGCATTAGGAAGGGCATGGGAAAATTGTTCTGCGCCGTCATCGGCGTTGCCACGAAACCTGGATTTATGACGCTGACATCCACCCCGGCGCGGGCCAATTCGGGTTGCAGACATTCCGCCAGGTTGATGAGCGCCGCCTTGCTCGGCCCATAGGCCGCAGCCTTGGGAAGTCCCACGAATCCCGCCACCGATGCGATCCACGAGACATGGCCCCGGCCCCTGGCCAGCATGCGCGGCAGGATGGCCGCGAGGCCGTTCACCACACCCATGTAATTGGCCGTCATTGTCGCCGCGAAAATGCCGGGTTCCATCTCCACGGCGCTCACCGGTTTGTAGATGCCCGCGCCGAAGATGACGAGATCGATGGGACCGAGCATCGCTTCGATCGCAGCCGCCGTTTTCAGGACGGCTGCGGCATCCGTCACGTCGAGCGGAAAGGCGGTGATGCCGGAGCCCATGTCACGCAGAGCCGTTTCCGAGCGCGCCGATGCGGCGACCTTCACGCCATTGGCGGCGAGCTGCAGCGCGATCTCGCGGCCAATGCCGGTCGATGCCCCGGTGATCCACACGATCTTCCAGGGCGGCCCTTCCGCCATGTTCAGAGACCGACGAGAGGCTGCATCAGCCGTGCGGCAAAGGACTTGAAACGCGTCGGCCGTTCGGTGGCGACCAGGCAGATGCAGTCGCTACCCGTCTCGACAACCGGCTGGTGCTCGATCTCCACGTCGAGATCGGCGACGTCGCCCGGAGCGAAACGGCCCATGTGATCGTTATAGGCGCCCCTCAACACCATGGTGATCTCTTCACCGCCATGGCCGTGAGCGGGCATGGCGCGGCCCGCGCCGAAGCGCAGCAGCTTCAACCGCCCCTTGGCGCCATCCGGCAGTTTCACATTGATGATGGCGACACCCGGCGCCTTCTTCTTCCATGCCAGTTGATCGAAGGACGTGACGTTCAGCAGGCGGGCCAAAGGTGCCGGAACCTCGCTTGGCGCCGCGGCGGCGGCTGGAAAACGGTGCACCGTCGCTTGACCGAGCATTGCCAGGGTGCGCGTCTTGCAGGCGTCCGACACGGGGTTTCCGCCGATCTCCTCCAGCAGGAGCCCGCCCACCGCTTCCGCGGCGCGGACCGCCCGGCGGCACGCCTCGCAGCGGCCGAGATGGGCAGCGGCCACCACGGTGAAAGCGCCGTCGAGCGTGCCTGCGGCATAGGCGAGGAGGGTGCTGTGGTCGAGATGATGCTGCGGTTTCAAAGTCCGGTCTCCAGAAGGCGCCGCAGATGGCCATAGGCCAAGCGCATGCGCGATTTAACAGTGCCAAGCGGAATGGCGAGTTTCGCGGCGATTTCGCTCTGCGCCAGATCCTCGACGAAGGACAGCAGCAGAACCTGCCGCTGTTCCTCGGGAATGGATTGGAGTGCCTCCTTCACCAGTCCGTCTTCCTGTTTGCGGCCCAAGAGGTCCTCACCCTCGGGCGCGCTGGATGGCGCGTCGTAGTCACCCAATTCGCTCAGCGGCATATGCGCATCGCGCCTGATGCGGTCGATGCGCAGATTGCGCGCGATGGTGAACACCCAGGTGGTCACCGATCCCTTCGATGGATCATAGAGCCCGGCCTTGGACCACAGCGCGATCATCGCTTCCTGCGCCAAATCCTCCGCAAGTTCCGATGACGCATTTTTGCGCATCATGAAACTCTTGAGCCGCGGTGCAAAATGGTCGAACAATTGCGCGAAAGCGTCGCGGTCGTGGTTCTGCGCAACCCGTCTGATGAATGCCCTGAACTGAGCTTCCAGCTTGAGCTTCTCCAGATTTTCCTGCCTGTTGGCCGTATCCATCGCGGCAACCAGCATAGCATTGTTTCCCCTGTTTGGCGTTCTTTACGGCGCATGGCCGCTGGCGGATCATCGATTGATCCGTGAGCGGCTGCACGCCGTAACTGTTGGGACTTGGGATTAATGCATTGTGAAATCACGTCATATTGCCGTCGTCGGATCGGGAATTTCGGGGCTTTCCGCGGCCTGGGCGCTATCCAAGCGTCATCGTGTGACCGTAATCGAGGCCGCCAACCGGCTTGGCGGGCATAGCAATACGGTCGAATGCAACATTGACGGACAGACGGTCGCGGTCGACACCGGCTTCATCGTCTACAATCCGCCAGCCTACCCCAATCTCTCGGCCCTCTTCACCCATCTGAAAGTGCCGACAGCAACTTCCCAGATGAGTTTCGCCGTCTCGCTGGGTGGCGGCGCTTACGAATATGCGGGCGCCAACCTGGTCCAGCTTATCGGCCATCCCGGCAATCTTCTGGACCTCGGGCACTGGCGTCTGATCCGCGATATTCCCCGCTTCTTCCGCTCGGCCGCGGCAGCCCTGCCGGAACTTTCCGATCATCTGTCAATCGGCGAGTTCCTGGACCGGGAAGGCTACTCGCCCGGTTTCAGGGACCGTCACCTCCTGCCCATGGCGGCCGCCATCTGGTCGGCGGCGGCAGGCGACATGGGCGGCTATCCGGCCCGCGCCTTCATCCGCTTCTTCGCGAACCACGGGCTTCTTCAAATCGCCAACCGGCCCCAGTGGCGGACGGTGGCCGGCGGTTCGCGCCAGTATGTGTCGCGGCTGGTGAGCGATGGCCGATTTGAAATAATGACCAGAACGCCTGTTCGCAGCGTCCGCCGGTCTTCAGCCGGGGTCACGGTTACGGCCGGCGGCAGCCAGCTTGAATTCGACGATGTGGTGATCGCCACCCACGCCGACCAGGCGCTGGCCATGCTGGCCGATGCCACTGCCGAGGAGCGGCGGATTCTGCCGGCCTTCCGTTATTCGCGGAACCGCGCCATATTGCACCGGGACGAGGGCCTGATGCCGAAGCGCAAGTATCTGTGGTCGAGTTGGAACTATCTTGGCAATCTTGCGCCCGGGGCCACGGGTGGGAGTGCCGTTACATACTGGATGAACGCCCTGCAGCCGCTGCCCACCAGGTCGGCGGTCTTCGTCAGTCTCAACCCGCCCCGCGAGCCGCGGCCCGAAACAATGCTGGCGGAATTCGACTATGCCCATCCGATTTTCGATGCGGCAGCCATGGCTGCCCAGCGCGAAATCTGGGCGCTGCAGGGTGTCCAGCACACCTGGTTCTGTGGCGCCCATTTCGGCTCGGGGTTCCACGAGGATGGCTTGCAGGCGGGCCTCGCCGTTGCCGAACAATTGGGCGGCGTGCGGCGGCCATGGACGCTGGACGGCGAGTCGGACCGTATCCACCTGAAGATTCCGCCGGGGCCCCGCCCACCGCTCCTCGTAGCCGCCGAGTAGCCATGGTTGAAAGCTGTCTCTACAAGGGCGAAGTGGTGCACAAGCGGCTCAAACCCCTGCGCCATGAACTGCGTTACAAGGTCTTCAACCTGTTCGCCGATGTCGATGAACTGGCAACACTCGGCCGCCGCCTGCGCCTGTTCAGCTACAACCGCTTCAACCTCTTTTCCATCCATGACAGGAACCACGGGCCGGGCGACGGCACCGCCATCCGCGATCATGCCTGGCGTCTGGCGCGCGGCATCAATGGTGGTGACACCGTGACGCGCATCTTCATGTTCTGCTATCCGCGCGTGCTGGGCTATGTCTTCAACCCGCTCACCATCTATTATGGCTTCGACGGCGGCGATCGCTTGCGGGTGATGATCTATGAAGTGAACAACACCTTCGGCGGACGGCATTCCTATGTCCTTCCCGTTGAGGAAGGTGAACTCCAGAATTGCGCAAAACGATTCTATGTCTCGCCCTTCAATGCCGCCGAGGGCCGCTACAGCTTTCACTTCAACACCCCGGATGATCATTTGGCGCTTGGCATCAATCTGAGTGTCGGCGGCGCGGCCGTGCTCAAGGCCTATGTGAGCGGCGTGCGCTGCTCCTTGAGCGATGGCGCCTTGCTGCGCGCCTTCGCCGGCATTCCGTTCCTGACCTTCAAGGTGATCGCCGCCATCCACTGGCAGGCGGCGAAACTATATGGAAAGGGTCTCCGCATCCGGAAACGCCCCGCGGCACCCAGCGGAGGCGTTGCCATACAGCCGAAGGTTCCATCCGCGCCATGAGTTCTGAATCACTTGCAATCCGCGAAGGCTGGCTTGGGCAATTGCTGATTGCCATCGGCGCCCGCCTCTTGCCGCATGAGATCAAAGGCGGGCTGGTGCTCACCATGCCATCGGGCAGCCAGTACCGCATCGGCTTCAGCCAGCCGGGCATCACCTGCGACCTTCATCTGAAAAGCTACGCGCCCGTGTGGTCGTCGATCCGCCGCGCCGCGGTCGGCTTCTCCGAAAGCTATCTCGATGGCGCTTGGGACAGTTCCGACGTGACTGCACTCCTGAGTTTCTACGTGCAGAACCGTCATGACCTGGACCGCGCCGCCAAGCCCGTGTTCTTCAAGAGCCTGGGCGACAGGCTGTGGCACCTGATGCGGCCCAACAGCCGCGTCGGCGCCCGCCGCAACATCAGTGCCCACTATGATCTCGGCAATGATTTCTACAGCCTGTGGCTCGACCCGACGATGAGCTATTCGTCGGGCTATTTCGGCAGCGGCGCCACAAGTCTCGAGGCCTCGCAAACGGCCAAGTATGAGCTGGTGTTGGACGCGCTCGGTCTTTCGCCCGGCTCGCGCATTCTCGAGATCGGCTGCGGCTGGGGCGGCTTTGCCGAGGTGGCGGCGGCGAATGGCCATCATGTGACCGGACTCACCATTTCGAATGAACAGCTTGATTATGCCAAACAACGGCTGGGGAGCCGCGCCGGCTTACGCTTCCAGGATTACCGCGACTGCGGCGGCATGTTTGACGCGGTGGCTTCTATCGAGATGATCGAAGCGGTCGGCGAGGCCCATTGGCCGGACTATTTCCGCGTGCTGCGCGAGCGCCTGAAGCCCGGCGCCTGTGCCGCCGTGCAGGCCATCACCATCGGCGAGCGCATCTATCCCGGCTACCGCAACAGCGCCGATTTCATCCAGCGCTATATTTTTCCGGGCGGCATGCTGCCCACCAAGACGATCCTGGCCGAACAGGCGGCTCAGGCGGGTCTCACATTCGAGACCGTCAAGACCTTCGGCCATGACTACGCCCGCACCCTCGAGGCCTGGCGCGAGCGTTTCGAATCGGCCTGGGGAACCATCGCGCAGATGGGTTTCGACGAGGCCTTCCGCCGCCGCTGGCGCTATTATCTCTGCTATTGCGAGGCGGGCTTCGCCGAGGACGGCCTCGATGTCGGCGTCTACCGCTTCCGCCGCGCTCAAGGATCGCCGTAGAGCATCTCGTAGATGGTGGGCCTGATGCTGAGCATCAGGCCGTCGGCCATGGCCGCGTGGCCTTCGGCGGAGGGATGAAGCGCGCCCGTCGTTTCCGAAAAGACCCCGGCCGAGGTCCGCTCGTCGATCTTTCCCCACCTGTCGGCCACTTTCTGGTTCACCACCATATAGGCGTCGTTGAAACTCCTGACCCAGCGCTGGCGCAGCGCATAGGGGTAGTTCTGTTGGGCCGGGTTGTAGGGACGCCAGGCACCATCTTTTCCCGACCAGTTCGACTGACAGGTCTCGGTGTCGCGTTCGCCATGGCCCCAGCAGGGAATCATCAACGCTTCCGCCGGATCGCCGATGCGCTTGAGGTTCTGGGCACAGAAGCCGTGGCCCTCGAACATGCCGCCTTCGTAGACGTGGCCAGCGAAAGTCCAGCCATGATCACCCGCCAGGTCGCGCATGCGCGTGTAGAGAATGCCGAATTGCTCGCGCACCGCGTTGAGCCTCGAGGATCTTGCGGTGAGCCAGGACGAGAACATATCGAGCGACTGATTGGCCGGATAGCGGTCTTCCTGCTCGCCTTCGGACGGCGCTGCCGCACATAACGCGCCGCTTTCATTGCTGACCAGATCGGGGTAAGCGGTCAGGATCACGTGTGACGCATCGAAGACGCCGTCATCGGCGGAGACGAGTGGCAGCGACCCCTCGAAAGCGCGGGCCAGGCGCGCATAGGCATCGGGCAAAACGTCCCGCATGCGCTTGGCGAATTCCTTGGCGGAGACCGACGCTCCGAAGAAGGAAGCGATGCCGGATGACGCGCCATCGCGCAGCGATGCCCAGGCGACGATGCTGGCAAAGCCGATGTCGTTGCCGCCGACCGAGAGAAAGACAAAATCGAGCGCGCGGCGGAATTTCCCACCGGGGCAGATGACATTACCCTTCCTGATCTCCGGTTTATCCACGCAGAGCTCGCGCACCACGCGATAGATTTGCGAGTCCTTCGAACCGCCAGCGAGCGGCCGCGCGGCGGGCTCGGAGGCCACATCGCGGTCGGCAACCCGTTCGACATAGGCCTGTGGTCCGAGAATGCCGTCATCGACGCCGGCACCGGAACAGGAATAGTCGAGAAAGGTTACGGCGGCCCGCGGATGCTCGACCGCGATCTGCAGGGCGGCGCGCAGCTGCTGTCCATAGAGCGAGCGGTGGCAAAGCTGGTCCGACCATATGGCCGAGCCCGAGGCGTCATCGCGGGATCGCAGCGGATAGAGATTGCGGTGGCGCTTGGCCTCGCCGAATTCCACCGGGTGATTGGGATTGCCCTCGCCCGATGCGAAACTGTCGCCTAGCCCGGCTATGAGCAGATCGCGCACTTTCGCGTCCACGATGATGGGCTGTTCGCCCACCACGTTGACGGCGATTTCGGCACCCTCCGGATAGGGCAGTTCAACGCCGGGACCGCTGACCCTTTCGTTGCAGGCCGCCGTTGCAACGGGCTTGCCCGCGATGCGCCACTCGCAGCGCGCCTGCTTCGGCACTGTGGCGCCGGCCATGCTGGTGAGCCACAGCTCGATGCCGTGACGGCTGGGATTGAGATAGGAATCTATGCCGCCACAGGCCGAATGATCGCGCCGCTTCGAATCATAGCAGGTGGGCTGATCGTACTTGGCGGCCCAGCCGCGCCAGTCGAAGGATTTGCGGGCGATGCTGGTGAAGGCGATGAAGCGGTCGTTCAGCACATGCTCGGAGCCCAGCACCGATGTGCGGGCCACGAAACGGTCGCGCTCATCGGCCGTCATCTTCTGCCCGTCCACATGCAGCAGATATTGCCGCCAGGCGTTTTCATGCTGCTTGAAGAATGGCGCATCGCGGAACAGCCGGAAGCGGTTCACCACCTGCCATTCGATGCGGAAGCGGGTGGCATCAAGAGTCTGGGCATGGGCGGGAACGGCACAGAGCAGCGCCAAGGCGAACAACAGCAATCTGATCATGGTCCAAATCTTTAATGGCCGAAACGGGGCCAAGTTTGGGCAGGCGTCACAAGACCTCGGCGGGAGGCCCCGCGACGATCACCCGGATGCCGGCATCCACCAGCATCTTGTGGTTGGCATCCGATAGCCCATCGTCGGTGATCAGTGTGCCGACGCGGCCGAGCGGCATGATGGGGTAGCGCGCCCGCATTCCGAACTTGCTGCTGTCGGCCAGCACGATGACCTGATCGGCCCGCTGCAGCAGCATTTCCGTTTCGCGCACGATCAAGGGGTGCGACTCATGCATGCCGGTGGGGGTGATTGCCTGGGCGCCGAGAAAGAATTTGGAGGCATAGAATTCCGGCGGTCCCGCGTGGGCTGAAAACACGATGCCCGGCTCCCGATAGAGATCGCCGCCTGCCAGCGTCAGGTGGCAGGTGCCGTTCTGCCACAGCCGCGAGGCGAGCGGCATGGAATTGGTGTAGATGCGCACATTGCGGTTGGCCAGCAGCAGGGCGAAGCGATAGCAGGTCGAGCCGCCATGGATGATCAGCGCATCGCCCTCCTGCACCAGTTTCGCCGCCGCATGGGCGATCGCCTCCTTGGCGGCGACGCCGAGCGTCTGGTTTTCCATGAAGGGGCGCGCAGACAGGTGATCAAGTCCGCTCATGGTTTCGGCGGCGGCGATGCCACCGAACACCTTGCGCACCGTTCCCATGGCGTGCAGCTTGGCGATGTCGCGGCGGATCGTGGCGGGCGAAGCATCCAGCACGCTTTGCAGATCGCGCACCGAGGCGAAGGGCCGGTCCTTCAGGAAGCCCAGCGTCAGCCGGTGGCGTTCGGACTCAGTCATGGGACACGTGCGTAAATTTGCTCAATTGTGCAGTGCGGTAGTCAAACATCATCACAGACGAACTCACTTGACGCTTTTTGATCATCGCTTATTATTATTGCTCATCAATGGGCTGCTGTAAACGGCGGCCGGGGCCATAAGCCAGGGAACCGGGACTAACCCCGTCAACTCCAGGCAGGGCGCGGGCGGGAGTGATTGCGGATGAGCACGGAGGGCGTGACGGATCAGCGGGTGGCGCCCATCGAACTCCGTTCCGTTTCGAAATCCTTCGGTGGCAACCGGGTGGTCAACCAGGTGAGCTTCGACATGCGCCCCGGCGAAGTGCATGCGCTGATGGGCGAGAACGGCGCCGGGAAATCGACCCTCATCAAGATCATGGCCGGGCTGCACCAGGCCGACGAGGGTGAGATTCTGATCAATGGCCAGCCCGTGAAATTCGTCTCTCCCCGTGATGCGCATGACCGGGGCATCGCCACCGTGCATCAGGAACTTCTGCTGTTCCCGGAATTGACCGTGGCCGAGAATATTTTCCTCGGGCAGACGCCCAAGGGAAGATTCGGCGTCATCGACTGGGACACCATGCGGCGGCGTTCGCGCGAGCTGCTCGATTCCCTCGACTCGGGCGACCTCGATATCGACCGCAAGGTCGGAAGTCTCTCGGTGGGCAACCGCCAGCGCATCGAGATTGCCCGGGCCCTGGCCCAGGATGCCCGGGTGCTGATCATGGACGAGCCGACCGCGTCACTTGGCGAAGCCGATGTCCAGCGCCTGATGGATATCGTGCGCAACCTGAAAGCCCGCGGCGTCGCCATCGTCTATGTCAGCCACCGCATGCCGGAAATCTTCGCCCTCGCCGACCGCGTCACCGTGCTGCGCGACGGCTCCCATGTTGCGACAAGGCAGGTCTCCGAAGTCGACGAGACGCAGCTCGTCTCGATGATGGTGGGCCGTCCCATCGACAAGCTCTACCCGCCCAAACTGGGAGAGAGCGGCGATGTCATCCTGGAACTGAAAGACGTTTCCTATCGCTCCACCGTCCGGAATATTTCCCTGCAACTGCGGCGCGGCGAAATCCTGGGGCTGGCCGGGCTGGTGGGCTCGGGGCGCACCGAAACCGCGCTGACCATCTTCGGCATCACGCCCGCCACCGCCGGGCAAATCTTGATCGACGGCGCGCCGCAAGTCATCGCTTCGCCGGAACGGGCCCGCGATCTGGGGATCGCCTATATCCCGGAGGACCGCGGGCAACAGGGATTGATCCGTTCACAGACGATCAAGGAGAATGTGGCGCTGGCCATCCTCAAGAAACTGACGCGCGGCATCCTGATCGACGCCCAGCGCGTGACGGCGGAAGCGGCAAATGCCATTACCAAGTTCGGCATCAGGGCGCGCGGGCCCGAGCAACTGGTGCGCCAATTGTCCGGCGGCAACCAGCAGAAAGTGGTGTTGGCCAAATGGCTCGCCACCAATCCGCGCATTCTGATCATGGACGAGCCGACGCGCGGTATCGACGTCGGCGCCAAGGCCGAAATCCATCTGCTGATGCGCAAGCTGGCGGGGGACGGCATGGCCATCCTGATGATCTCTTCCGAATTGCCCGAAGTGCTGGGCATGAGCGACCGCGTGCTGGTGATGAACGGCGGCCGCATCACCGCCGAATTCGCCAAGACTGATGTGACCGCGGAAGCCGTCGGTACGGCCATGACGAGAAGCCATGTGCGGAGCGACGCCGCATGACCGCCGCAGCCGCGACGCGCATCGGGCGCTCCAATTTCCAGCGCTTCATCGGTGGCTATGGCCAGGAGATCGTCGTCCTTCTGTCGATCGTTGTGCTCTTCGTGGTGGTGGGCGCGGTGAACCCGCGCTTCCTCTCCGACAACAACATCAACTCGATCTTCGCCGGCAACGCCTATATCGCGGTGGCCGCCATCGGCATGTCGATGATCATCATGGCCGGCCACATCGATGTTTCGGTGGGCGCGCTCATCGGCGTCATCGCCACCATCGCCGGGACGCTCGCCGTCAATGGCTATCCGGTATGGATCGCCTGGGGCCTGCCCATCCTGTTCTCGATGGCCGTCAACGCCAGCGTCGGAGCCCTCGTCGCCTATACGCGCATCCCGTCGATCGTGGTGACGCTCGGTATGCTGTCAATCCTGAAAGGCGGATTGATCAGCGTCACCAACGGCGAATGGATCAGCAACATGCCGGTCGAATTCATGATCGCCCAGATGCGGCCCTTCGGCATTCCGTCGGCTGTCTATTTCATGGTGGTGCTGACCATCCTCGCCGCCCTCTTCATGCGCTACACCGATTTCGGCCGCGCCATCTATGCGGTGGGCGGCAACATGGAAGCGGCACGCGCAGCAGGGATCAACCCCGAGCGCACCGTCGTCGGCGTGTTTGCGCTACATGGACTGTTCGCGGGGATCGCCGGCATTCTCTTCGCCACGCAATTGCAAGTGATCCAGTCGACCGTGCCGCCCAATCTCGAATTGACCGTCATCACCGCCTCCGTCATCGGCGGCGTCTCGATCCTGGGCGGCATTGGCACGGTGATTGGCTCGACACTGGCGGCGATCCTCTTTGCCTGCATCGGTTCGGCGCTGATCTTCCTCAATGTCTCGGCCTATTGGCTGCGCGCCGTGCTGGGCCTGATGATCCTCGCCACCGTGCTGGCCGACATGGCCAGGCGCCGGAGGGCGACATGACCGCCGAGAGGTTCCTCCGCCACGAGACGATCCTGGCCGTGCTGACGGTGATCGCGCTTGCCGTGCTGGCCGCGCTCTCCGACAAGTTCTTCACGGTCGAGAATCTGCTCAATCAGGGCCGCCTGATGTCGGAAGTGGGTCTCGTCGCACTGGCCATGACCTTCGTCATCGTCACTGGCGGCATCGATCTGTCGGTGGGTTCGATCATCGGCCTCACCGCCATCCTGCTCGGCGTGTTCTGGAAGAACGTGGGGCTGCCGCTGCCCGCCGCCATGTTCGCGGCATTGGCCTGCGGCACCTTCGCAGGCTGGGCCAATGGCTTCATCATCACAAGATTCAGCGTGCCGCCATTGATCGCCACTTTGGCGACGCTGGCGCTTTATCGCGGCCTCGCGGAGGGCATCAGCGAAGCGCGCTCGGTGCGCGGCTACCCGGAATGGTTCTTCTTCTTCGGCCAGGGCGAAGTTCTTGGTGTGCCCTTCCAGCTTTGGCTGCTCGGCATCGCCACGGTGATCGCCATTGTCATCCTTGGGCTGACGCCGTTTGGCCGCGCCGCCTATGCCATCGGCGCCAACGAAACCGCGGCGCGCTTTTCCGGTATCCGCGTTCATGCCACAAAGCTCTGGATCTATACGGCGGCGGGCTTCCTTTCGGGGCTCGCGGCGGTGATCTTCGTGTCGCGGGTGACGACGACGCGCTCCGACATGGGCACCGGTTGGGAACTTGACATCATCACCGGCGTCGTTCTGGGCGGCACTTCGATCTTCGGCGGCCGCGGCACCATCATCGGCACGGTCCTCGGTTTGGTGCTCATACAGGCTTTGAAGAATGGCCTGTCGCTCTCGGGCGTGAAAGGTGACGGCACCATCGTCGTCATCGGACTGGTATTGATCGGGGCGATCCTTGCGGGTGCCCTTTTCGACAAGAACAGAGGCGGCTGAATTCGGGAGGAAGTCCTTGAGCGCCACCCGCCTGTGGCCTGGGGACGATAACGGGAGCACGACCATGAAGAAACTGACGATAGGCGCCGTTCTGGCGCTGGGCCTGATGAGCGGAACGGCCTTCGCGGCCTCCGCCTGGACCGGCGGCGACGATCTGCCGACCAGCCCGCTGGCCTGCGATGCGACACCGGCCGCTTCGGCCGCCATGCCCTATGACGGCGGCGCACCGGCCAACCCGCCGGACCGCAAAGGCAAGAAGATCACCGTCGTCGACATTCCGAAGCTGATCGGCATCGGCTATTTCAACGCCACCACCAAGGGCATCCTCGACGCCGCCGCCGAACTGGGCAATGTCGACGCCAAGACCGACGGCCCCACCAAGGCCAATATCGACGAGCAGATTACTTTCATCGATAATTACATCACTTCCGGCGTCGACGGTATTCTGTTCGCCGCCAACGATCCCGTCGCCATCGCGCCAGTGCTGAAGAAGGCGCTGGAGAAGGGCATCAATGTGGTGGGCTATGACGCCAACTCGACGCCCGACGCCCGCCAGTGGTTCGTCAACCAGGCGCAGTTCAACGGCATCGCCAAAGGCTTGATCGACAACATGGCGAAGGAAGCGGGCGAAGAGGCCTCCGTCGCCATCGTCACCTCGACCTTCACCACGCCGAACCAGGCGCGCTGGATCGCCGAGATGGGCGCCTATGCCGCCGCCTGCCACCCCAAAATGAAGTGGCTTGAGACCGTCGAGGCCCAG
>JANPCA010000473.1:0-3412 GCA_031430715.1 Hyphomicrobiales bacterium
GCCCGTTGGTTTGCCGCCCGACAGCTGGCGCAGATCGGCGACAAACTGCAGCAGTTCCCTTGGTGTCGAAAAGGCCGAATGTCCGGCAGGTGACACGCAGTCCTTGCCCATTTCGACGCCACGGATGCGGGCGATTTCTTCCGTCACCTTGGCGGCGGGCAGCACGCCGCCATGGCCGGGCTTGGCGCCCTGGCTGAGCTTCACCTCGATCATCTTGATTTGCGGATGAACGGCGGCCTCGGCGAATTTTTCAGGCGAAAACGTGCCGCCGGGATTGCGGCAGCCGAAATAGCCCGAGGCGATTTCCCAGATGATGTCGCCGCCCGCCTCCTGGTGATAGGGGCTTAAACCCCCCTCGCCCGTGTCATGGGCGAAGCCGCCCAATGCCGCACCCTTGTTCAGTGCACGGATGGCATTGGCGGAGAGCGAGCCGAAGCTCATGGCGGATATGTTGAAGATCGAGGCCGAATAGGGCTTGCCGCATTGCGGGCCGCCGACCATGACGCGGAAGGCTTCCCTGGCGGGCGGCTTCGGCGCCAGGGAATGATGCATCCATTCGTAGTTGCTTTGATAGACATCGAGCGTGGTTCCGAAAGGGCGCTTGTCGAGAGCCTTCTTGGCACGCTGGTAGACGATGGCGCGCTTGTCACGCGGGAAGGGCGCGCCGTCATTGTCGGCCTCGAAGAAATACTGCCGCATCTCGGGGCGGATTTTCTCGAAGAAGAAACGCAGGTGGGCGAGGACGGGATAATTGCGCAGGATGGCGTGGCGGGTCTGGGTGACGTCGTGGAGGCCGATGGCAAAGACGGCGGCGGCAATCAGCAATGGCAGGGCGCCGTAGGAGCGGGCCTCCGGCCAGAGCAGAAACATAAGCAACAGGACAATGATCAGGGCGCCGGAAACGGTCAGCGCCGCGTAGCGCGGTGTCAGCACGACATTCAGCAGATCCATCCCGTCCCCCCATCGGCCCGGCCCCATTGGCTGGGGCTCACGCTTCACCGGAATGGCAGCCTACACGATCCCGAGGTTGCGGCCTACGGTTGTGAAGGCGGCGACGGCGGCCTCGATATCCGCCGCAGAATGGGCCGCCGACATCTGGGTGCGGATGCGGGCCTGGCCCCGCGGCACCACCGGGAAGAAAAAGCCGGTCACATAGATGCCCTGCTCATAGAGCTTGGCGGCCATGTCCTGGGCCAATCGCGCCTCGCCCAGCATGACCGGAATGATCGGGTGCTCGCCGGGCAGAAGCTGAAAGCCCGCCGCCGCCATGCCCGCCCGGAAGCGCCTGGCGTTGTCGAACAGATGGCTGCGGAGATCGTCGCCCCGTTCGGCCAGATCGATGGCCTTGAGGCTTGCCGCCACGATGGACGGTGGCAGGGCGTTGGAGAAGAGATAGGGACGGCTACGCTGGCGCATCAGGTCGACGATGGGTTGTGCCGCGGCGATATAGCCGCCGGCCGAGCCGCTCAAGGCCTTGCCAAAGGTGCCGGTCAAGATGTCGGCCTTGATGCCAGCGCGATGCGGCGTACCGCGGCCCTGAGGGCCGATGAAGCCGGTGGCGTGGCAATCGTCGACCATCAGCAATGCCGCATGGGTATCCGCCAGTTTGCGGATGTCCTGGAGCTTGGCAAAGTAACCGTCCATGGAAAACACGCCGTCGGTCACCACAACGACACGCCGCGCGCCACCATCGCGCGCCGCCTTCAACTGGACCTCGAGATCGTCCATGTCGCCATTGGCGAAGCGCAAGCGGCGGGCCTTGGACAATCTGATGCCGTCGATGATCGAGGCGTGATTGAGAGAATCGGAAATGATCGCATCCGGTTCGCCGAAGAGCGGTTCGAAGACCGCGCCATTGGCATCGAAACAGGCCGCAAAAAGAATGGCGTCATCCATGCCAAGATAATCCGCAATGCGGCGCTCAAGCTTCTCGTGCAGGTCCGCCGTGCCGCAGATAAAGCGCACCGAGGCCATGCCGAGACCGTGACTGTCGAGCGCCTCCTTGGCCGCGGCGATCAAAGCCGGATGATCGGCAAGCCCCAGATAATTGTTGGCGCAGAAATTGAGAACCTCGCGCCCGCCCGCCACCTTGATATGTGACGACTGGTGCCCGAGGATCGGCCTCTCGGTCTTCCACAGGGACTGGGCGCGGATGGCCTCAAGCTCGGCGGCGATTTCGGTGAGGGTGTTCATGGCCTCACTCCGTGTCACTGCCATCGAGCTCCGTGACATGGGCAAGCCAGGGCCGTGCAGAACGTGTCCAGTATTGTTCCCTGGGCTCAAGTTCCTGGCGCTGGCGAAGCGCGCCAACACGCAGGCCCACATATTGCGAGCCTTCGTCGGCGGGTGCGGAATAAATGGCCGTGCCGCATCTGGGGCAGAAGGCCTGATTGCGTTGGTTGCCGCTCTCGGCCGTTTTCACATAGATCGTGGGTTCGCCGCTCAGCAGCTTGAAACTGCCTGCGATGGCTGGCACCACGATGCGGAACGCTGAACTCGACATGACTTGGCAATCGTTGCAATGGCAGACGATGACGGTGGCCGGATCGATGTCGGCCTCGAACGTCAGGTAACCGCAATGGCAGGCGCCGTCGACTTTCATGGGCGGGACGATAGACCCCCGGCACCTGTTTGAATAGCCCGCATTCCCGTGCTACCCCCACCCCTATGAAACCCATTCACATCATCGGCGCCGGCATGGCCGGTTCGGAAGCGGCATGGCAGGCGGTGAGCCTCGGCGTTCCTGTTGTGCTGCACGAGATGCGGCCCATGACCGGCACCGAGGCCCACAAGACGGACGGTTTTGCCGAACTGGTCTGTTCCAATTCCTTCCGTTCGGACGATGCCGAGCACAATGCCGTGGGTCTGCTGCATGCCGAGATGCGCCGCGCCGGCTCGCTCATCATGGCCATGGCCGACCGTCACAAGGTACCGGCGGGCGCCGCGCTCGCCGTCGACCGCGACGGATTTTCGGCCGAAGTCACCGAGACCTTGCAGCGCCATCCCCTTGTGACGGTGGCGCGCGGTGAAATCGACGGGCTGCCGCCTCCCGGCTGGGACGAGGTCATCGTCGCCACCGGCCCGCTCACCTCGCCAGCCCTTGCCCAGGCCATCCGTATACTGACGGGTGAGGATTCTCTCGCCTTCTTCGATGCCATCGCACCCATCGTGCACCGCGAGACCATCGGCATGGAGACCGCCTGGTTCCAGTCGCGTTACGACAAGGTTGGCCCCGGCGGCACGGGCAAGGATTATATCAACTGCCCGATGACGCGCGAACAATACGATACTTTCGTCCGTGCGCTGATCGATGGCGAGAAGGGCGATTTCAAGGAGTGGGAAAAGTCGACACCCTATTTCAGCGGCTGCCTGCCGATCGAGGTGATGGCCGACAGCGGTATCGAAACCTTGC
>JANPCA010000474.1:0-5425 GCA_031430715.1 Hyphomicrobiales bacterium
TGACCCATGATGGTGACAACTGGCGGGCGCGAGACCAATTGGTCGTCGGTATCGCTGTCGCCGGCCAGACCCTCGACCACGTCGGCTTCCGACACGCGCTTGACCTTGTGGCCCATTTCCTCGGCGATCAGTTGCGCCGTATCGCTATCGATCACGTCGTTGATCGTATGCATGTCGCCCTGTTTCATCAGGATCTTGATGATATCCACGGCGCGCTCGGCCATGCGGTTGGCCAGTTCCTGGATGGTGATGACATCCGGGATGATAACCTCGCGGCTCATCTTCTCGGTCGGCATCTGGAAGCCTTGGGCCTGCTTCTTGAGGCGCTCGGTGCGGCGCCGGAAGGCGGCGACCGAACGGGCCCGTTCTTCCGATTCATCGAGCGCGTTGGCGACCGTCAGGCGGCCGCGGCGCTTGTCGGCGTCGGCCTTGGTGCGGGCTGGGGCCGGGGCCTTGACCTCGCGCTTGATGGTGCCGGGTCCAGCACTGCGGAACGTCTTGGGTGCCGCTTCTTCCTCATCATGAGTGGCGCGCTTGACGGTAACGGTCGAGGCCTTCATCGGCACCGTCGCCGGCGTCACGATATTGGCCTGCTGGCTGATGGCCGCGGGCTTCGGCGCCAGTTTCTTGGCGGCTTCCTCGGCCTTGCGCTTGCCGTCTTCCTCGGCCTTGTGCCGGACATCTTCCTCGGCCTTGCGCTTGGCGGCGGCGTCGCGCTCCTTCAGTTCGACGTCTTCCTGTTCGCGGCGGCGGCGGGCGTCTTCTTCCTGGCGCTTGCGTTCGTCGGCCTCGCGCAGCCTCGCACCCGATAGGGCGCGGTCGCGGGCTTCCTTTTCCTCGGTTGTCAGGGTGCGAAGCACCACGCCGGAACGCTGGGCGGGCGGCGTCTGACGCCCGCCACCATGCTGGACGGGTGCCGCAACCTTCGGCTGGGACTGGAACTGCTGCGGCCGCGCCTCCGGCGTTGCCGCCGGCTTGTCGTCGCCAAAACGCTTGCGCTTGGTTTCGACGACCACCGTCTTGCTGCGGCCATGGGCAAAGCTCTGCTTCACCTTGCTCTGCTCGATCGACGGACGCTTCAGCGTCAGCGTGCCCGTACCGGGGCGGCTGGCGTCGGCTTTGCGGTCTTTATCGTTACTGTCAGTCATACTTTATCTTCAGGTCCTTCAAGCCCGCCGAGGGCCTCATACATCGCGATCCGGCGCACGCCAAGGAGGAGCTTTTCGGCAAGCCCACCCTTCGCCACGGCTGCATGTATCACATTTGACCGGCCAAAGGCCAAATCCAATTCGCTCGATTGAAAAAGAGTTATTCTCTCGACGCCGGGCGCCCTCAGCTTGTCGAGTTTGCGGCTGCCGTCGGCGGACGCCTCCGCTGCGTGGAGCAGGATGCGGGCCCGGCCACGGCCCAGCATTTCTTCCACCTTCATGAAGCCCGCCACCGCCTCACCCGCCTTCTTGGAGAGCGAAATCAATGACAGCGCCTGTTGCCGCAAGAGCCTGCCCACCATGTCGGGCAAGTCGGCGGGAACCGTGGTTTCCGCCGCAAATCCCCTGGCAAACAGTTTCTTGCGCATGGCGTCCATGAGCGTCACGCGGCTCAATGTCACCCACACGCCACGGCCCGGCAGCTTGCGCGCCAGATCGGGCACCACCAACCCTTGCGGATCGCGGACAAAGCGGATCAGCGCCTGCTCGTCCATCACCTGGCGGGTGAGAATGCACATACGGTCAACCAAGTCGAAGTTGGCCTCCGTGTCTGGTAAAGCCCCGCTCAGCCCTGGACCTCCGCTTCGCCGGCCCCGGCATCATCGGAGGGCACTGGAATCTCCTCGATCCAGCCGGCCCTGACGCGGGCCTTCATGATCAACCCGTTGGCCTCTTCCGCCGACACGTCGAGATCGGAGAAGGCGCCCTTGTGCTTGGTGGCTCCGCCCGGTTTGCGTTCGGTCCAGCCGATCAGATCGTCGCTGGCGCAGCCGGCAAAGTCCTCGATCGACTTGACGCCGGCCTCGCCCAGCGCCACCAGCATGGCGGGCGACAGCCCGTCGAGCTCCTTCAATTCGTCGAGCACGCCGAGCTCGATGCGCCTGGCATCGAGTTCGGCTGTCTCGCGCTCCAGATATTCGCGCGCCCGGTTCTGCAACTCTTCCGCCGTTTGTTCGTCAAGGCCATCGATCGAGGCGATTTCATGCAGGTCGACATAGGCGACCTCGTCGACCGAGGCGAAGCCTTCCGACGCCAGCAGTTGCGCCAGCGTCTCGTCGACATCGAGCGTTTCGACAAAAAGCTCGGTGCGCGCCGCGAATTCCTTCTGGCGGCGCTCCGATTCCTCTGCTTCCGTCATGATGTCGATGTCCCAGCCGGTGAGTTGCGAGGCCAGCCGCACGTTCTGGCCGCGCCGCCCGATGGCCAGCGACAATTGCTCGTCGGGCACCACCACCTCGATGCGCTCGGATTCCTCGTCGAGCACCACCTTGGTGACTTCGGCGGGGGCCAGCGCGTTGACCACGAAGGAGGCAGTGTCCTGGGTCCACTGGATAATGTCGATCTTCTCGCCCTGCAGCTCGTTGACCACCGCCTGAACGCGGCTGCCCCTCATGCCGACGCAGGCGCCGACCGGATCGATGGAGCCGTCCTTGGAGCGCACCGCGATCTTGGCGCGGCTGCCCGGATCGCGGGCCACCGACACGACCTCGACGACACCATCATAAATCTCCGGCACTTCCTGGCCGAACAGCCGCGCCATGAATTCAGGATGGGTGCGCGACAGGAAAATCTGCGGACCCCGCTGTTCGCGCCGCACATCATAGACATAGGCGCGCACCCGGTCGCCGGGCCGGAAAGTTTCCCGCGGCAGCGATTCGTCGCGCCGGATGATGCCTTCGCCGCGGCCAAGGTCGACGATGACATTGCCGTATTCCACACGCTTCACCGCGCCATGGACGATCTCGCCGATCCTGTCCTTGAATTCGGCGTACATGCGGTCGCGCTCGGCATCGCGCACCTTCTGGACGATGACCTGCTTGGCATTCTGGGCGGCGATGCGGCCGAACTCGATGGGCGGCAGGGGCTCGGCGATCTGATCGCCCAGGGCGGCGGCCGGGTTGCGGCGCTGGGCTTCGGCCAGGCTGATTTCGGTCGCGTCATTCTCGACCTTCTCGACCACCAGCAGCAGGCGCTGCAGCCTGGTCTCGCCCGACTTCGGATCGATCTCGGCGGAGATTTCGTTCTCGGCCCCATAGCGCGCCTTGGCGGCCTTCTGGATCGCCTCTTCCATGGCCTGCAGCACCACCGATTTGTCGATCGACTTCTCGCGTGCCACGGCGTCGGCGATCTGCAACAGTTCCAGCCGATTGGCGCTCACCGCATAGTCAGCCATTGTCTTTGCTCCTCTCCAGGGAAATCTTGTCTTCGTCGATCTCGGCGCCGTCGCCGTAGCCTTTTTGGGGCAGACGGGCGCGCGCCGCTTCAATCAATTGGTCGGTCAGCACCAGCTTGGCGTCACCGATGTCGGCGAAGGGCACACCGATCAGCACGGGCTCCTTGGACCCACCTTCGGGGTTCTCGATATAGAGCCGCACTTCGCCGTCGTGGTAGCCTTCGAGCGCCCCCTTGAAACGCTTGCGGCCGGCCACCGGCACTGCCATCTCGATCTTGGCCTCGTGCCCCGCCCAGGTCTCGAAATCCGACGGCCTGACCAGCGGCCGGTCGATACCGGGCGATGACACTTCAAGCTGATAGCGCGACGAAATCACGTCTTCCACGTCGAGCAGCGGCGACACGGCGCGGCTGAGGCTCTCGCAATCGTCGATCGAGAACGTGCCGTCCGGCCGTTCGCCCATGATCTGCAGCGTCGAGCCGGTCAGTTTGACGCGCACCAGGCGAAAGCCCAAATCCGCCAGCACGGGCTCGACGAGCGCCACAACCCGCTGGGCCGGCCCCACTTCCCGCGAAAGTCTCTGTTCCGTCATTCCCGCCCTTCAAAAACAAAAAAAGCGGGTCCCGGGCTGGGACCCACCCTCGATCTCCACTGTCGTGGCTATGGGAGTGAACCTAAGTTGAGGGGGATATAGCGGCTTGGGCGGGCTTGTGCAAGGGGGAAGGGGCCCTTGAACGGCTGGCGGCCCCGGCAGGTTTCGAACCTGCGGCCCCCGGTTCAGGAATAGGATTATAATCCTCCGATCCGGTGCCGGCCGTTGCGAATTGTTGGTTCGCAAATCCTTCCGGAAAGAGAAACTCGGAAGTGCCTTCGAGGCCCTGTTGCTCGATCTGAAACCCTCCGAAGGGCTCTTCCATCTTGCCTTCGAGATGTTCCGCGATCTCGAAGCGCAGAAGACGTTGATGGAAGAAAAAATCGCTTCCTGCGGCAGGCCGCTGGCGAGTGTTGGCGGCACTTATCGAACCGCTTTCGACTTCCTCGCAAACCCTTGCAAACTTTGGCATTCGCCACGAATTGAGGACCGCCGCGCGGTGCTCAAACTGGTCTTTACCGAGAAACTGCCCTAACCATCCTCATCACATGAGCAAGAAGTCACTCACCTTCGCCGAGCGCCGCGAGCGGCTTGAAGCTATCGCGTCCGATGCGGAAGTCATTGCAACCGACCTTGGGAAATATGCGAGCGCACTCTTCGAGAGCGTGCGCGTTCTCTCCGAGGAAGCCGAGTCCATGAAGCGAGCGGAAGCACGCTTCGCGGAACGCGCGAAATCGAAAAAGGCGACCTCCTGACCAGAGCCGCCCTTTATCACCTAACCATCATATCATGGGCATTGACGTTTACGCGCATTGGCGCGGACAGACGGAGGAAGAGAAAGAGGCGCAGTATACCGGATTTTCGATTGCCCATGGGCACGTCGGATATCTCCGCGAAGCGTATCACGGGGAGCCGTATGCGACGAAGGCACTCGTGCCCGAGGCGTTCAGCGAGACGCTTCAGTCGGCATACCCCGAGGGCGTGCCGATGTATGCGGAGACCTTGCGCAACCGGCTCCCAGCCGCGCTCGAAGTCGCTGTTGAGCGCGAGCGCGACATCTACGGGCACGACCGCGACGACGGAGAGACGCAGGCTGTCCTGAAGAGCTTCCGCGGCTTCGTATCACTGTGCGAAGAGCGAGAGAACGCGACCGGTGAGCCGTGTCGCATCGTGGCGAGCTTCTAGCCGCCAGAGACAACCCCGCTTGCAAGAGCGGGGTTTGTCGTGGTCGGACACCGGAAGGGGCGCTGCCCACCACCCCCTCCTACCACCCACAATCGCAAGGTCGAAACCGTTGCGACATGGAAAACGAAGGAGGTCTGGCCTGCTGCCGGTTCCGTGGACAGGCACTTAATCTAGCCCAGCCTTTCGTTCGAACTCAATAGGGCTGAGATACCCCAGCGTCGAATGCCGGCGCTTGGGATTGTAGAAGCGCTCGATGTAATCGAAGAC
>JANPCA010000475.1:0-4664 GCA_031430715.1 Hyphomicrobiales bacterium
ACATCATCGCACCGCAGCGCCTAGCGATTGGCGACTCGGTCATTGCCGGCAAGTCGGTCGACGTGAAACCCGGCAATGCCATGCCCTTGGGCGCCATGCCGGTGGGCACCATCGTCCACAATATCGAGACCAAGCCCGGCAAGGGCGGCACGCTGGCCCGTTCGGCTGGCACCTATGCCATGGTCGCCGGACGCGACCAGGGTGCTGTGCTGCTGAAGTTGAAGTCCGGCGAATCCCGCATGATCGATTCGGCCTGCATGGGCAGTGTCGGTGCGGTGTCGAACCCGGACCACATGAACGAAGTGATCGGCAAGGCCGGACGCACCCGTTGGATGGGCTGGCGCCCGATCTCGCGCGGCATCGCCCGGAACCCGGTCGACCACCCGAACGGCGGCCGTACCAATGGCGGCAAGCACTGGGCAACGCCCTGGGGCAAGCCGACCAAGGGCACCAAAACCCGCAAGAACAAGCTCACGCAGAAGTTCATCGTGCGCTCGCGCCATGACCGCAAAAAGTCGAACTAAGAGGTAGAACGTGACACGCTCTGTTTGGAAAGGCCCGTTCGTCGACGGGTATATCCTGAAAAAGGCGGAAGCCGTTCGCAACGCGGGCGGACGCACCCCGGCCATCAAGACGTGGAGCCGCCGCTCCACCGTCCTGCCGCAGTTCGTCGGCCTGACGTTTCAGGTTCACAACGGCCACAAGTTCATTCCGGTTCTCGTCTCCGAGGACATGGTGGGCCACAAGCTCGGCGAATTCGCGCCGACGCGGACCTTCCACAGCCACTCGGCCGGCGACAAGAAATCCGGCGACAAGAAGGCCGGCGACAAGAAAGCTGGAGGCAAGTAAGCCATGAGCAAGCCAAAGCGCCCGCGCTCGCTGCCGGAGAATGAAGCGAAGGCCGTTACCCGGTCGATCCGCATATCGCCACGCAAGCTGAATGACGTTGCCGCCGAAATCCGCGGCATGAAGGTCGAGAAGGCGCTGGCCTACCTGACCTTCTCGCGCCGCCGCATCGCGCAGGACGTCAAGAAGACGCTGGAATCGGCCATCGCCAATGCCGAGAACAACCACGAACTCGACATCAACGCGCTGGTGGTCTCGGAAGCCTGGGTCGGCAAGAACCTGGTGATGAAGCGCTGGATGCCCAATGCCCGCGGCCGGGTCGGCCACATCCAGAAATTCTTCAGCGAACTGACGATCATCGTGCGCGAAGTGCGTGAAGAGAAGAAGGAAGCCGCCTGATGGGCCAGAAAGTCAATCCGATCGGCTTGCGCCTCGGCATCAACCGGACCTGGGATTCGCGCTGGTTCGCGGGTGCTCGCGAATATGGCAAGCTCCTCCATGAGGACATGGCCATCCGCGCCTATCTGAAGAAGGAACTGAAGCAGGCCGGTCTGTCGAAAATTCTCATCGAACGCCCGCACCGCAAGTGCCGGGTTACCATATTCTCCGCCCGCCCCGGTGTGGTGATCGGCAAGAAGGGTGCGGACATCGAGAAGCTGCGCCGCAAGGTTCAGGACTTGACCTCCTCGGAGGTGCATCTCAACATCGTCGAAGTCAGGAAGCCCGAAGTCGATGCGGTTCTCGTCGCCGAAAACATCGCACAGCAGCTTGAGCGCCGCGTGGCGTTCCGGCGCGCCATGAAGCGCGCCGTGCAATCGGCCCAGCGCATGGGTGCGGAAGGAATCAAGATCACCTGCTCGGGCCGTGTGGGTGGTGCTGAAATCGCCCGCACCGAATGGTACCGCGAAGGCCGCGTGCCGCTGCATACATTGCGCGCCGACGTCGACTACGGCACGTCGACGGCCTTCACCACTTACGGCACCAACGGCGTCAAGGTCTGGATATTCAAAGGCGAAATCCTGGAGCACGATCCGATGGCCCAGGACAAGCGCCTGAATGAGCCGCAGGATTCGGGGCACCGTCCGCGCCGCGACCGCGACGCGGCTTGAGTTTGAAAGTAAGCTGACATGCTGCAACCTAAGAAGACCAAGTTCCGCAAGGCCCACAAGGGCCGTATTCACGGCAAGGCGACGAGCTGCAACACGCTCGATTTCGGTTCCTTCGGCCTGAAGGCCACCGAGCCCGACCGCTTGACGGCCCGCCAGATCGAAGCCGCCCGGCGGGCTTTGGCGCGCGGCATGAAGCGCGCCGGGCGCATCTGGATCAGGCTTTTCCCGGACGTTCCGGTGTCGAAGAAACCGGCCGAAGTCCGCATGGGCTCGGGCAAGGGTTCGACCGAATATTGGGCGGCCCGTGTCAAGCCCGGCCGCGTGCTGTTCGAGATCGACGGCGTGCCGCGTAACATCGCCGAGGAGTCGCTCAGGCTCGCCGCCGCCAAGTTGCCGATCAAGACGCGCTTCGTGGCGCGTCTGGGCGAGTAAGGGAGCAGGACGATGAAGAACACCGATATCCGCGCCCTGTCGAAGGATCAGGTCAAGGACGAAATCCTGAAACTCAAGAAGGAGCAGTTCAACCTGCGCTTCCAGAGGGCCACGGGCCAAATCGAAAACACCGCGCGCATCCGCCAGATCCGCCGCGACGTGGCGCGTCTCAAGACCGCGCAGTCGCAAGCTGCTGCCGCGAAGTAGGAGAGAACAACATGCCGAAGCGCATCCTGCAGGGCGTCGTGGTGAGCGACAAGAACGACAAGACGATTGTGGTCAAGGTGGAACGCCGCCTGCGCCATCCGGTTCTGAAAAAGACCGTGCGCCTGTCGAAGAAGTACCACGCCCATGACGAGAAGAACGAGGCCAAGTCCGGCGACATCGTTCGCATCGAGGAGACGCGTCCGCTGTCGAAGCAGAAGCGCTGGACCCTCGTCGAGAAGGTCGCGGCGGGTCAGGCATAAGTTAAGGACAAGCGGGCGGTAAAACGTCCCTATTAAACGGGTGATCAAATGATCCAGCAGGAAACCAACCTCGATGTCGCGGACAATTCCGGCGCGCGCCGGGTGCAGTGCATCAAGGTGCTGGGCGGTTCGAAGCGGCGCTATGCCTCGGTCGGCGACGTGATCGTGGTGTCGATCAAGGAGGCCATTCCGCGTGGCCGGGTCAAGAAGGGCACCGTGATGAAGGCGATCGTGGTCCGCACCGCCAAGGACATCCGCCGTGCGGATGGTTCGGTGATCCGCTTCGACCGCAACGCGGCGGTGCTGATCAACGCGCAAGGCGAGCCGGTGGGCACCCGCATCTTCGGACCCGTGCCGCGCGAATTGCGCGCCAAGAACCAGATGAAAATTATTTCGCTTGCGCCGGAGGTGCTGTGATGGCGGCGAAACTGAAAATCAAGAAGGGTGACAAGGTCATCGTCACCACCGGCAAGGACAAGGGCCGCCAGGGCGAAGTGGTGCGCGTGATCCCCACCGAGAACCGGGCCGTGGTGCGCGGCGCCAATCTCGCCAAGCGCCATACCAAGCAAACGGCAGGGCAAGAGGGCGGCATCATCTCCAAGGAGATGCCGATCCACGTGTCGAACCTCGCATTGCGCGACCCCAAGGACGGCAAGGCGACACGGGTGGGTTACAAGTTTCTGGCCGACGGCACGAAAGTGCGCATCGCCAAGCGTTCGGGAGAAGTGATCGATGGCTGACGATAAGTCCAAGAAGGCTGGTAAGCCGGCGGAGGCCAAGAAGGGCGACGTCAAGAAGGCCGAGCCGAAGAAAGCCGACGCCAAGAAGACCGACACCAAGAAGGCCGACAAGTCCGCGCCCAAGGCTCCGGCCACCGTCGAGGCGCTGCCCGCCGATTACGTGCCGCGGCTCCGCAAGCACTATGACGAGGTGGTGCGGCCCAAACTCATCGCCGATTTCGGCTACAAGAACGCCATGCAGGTTCCGAAGGTCACCAAGATCGTTCTGAACATGGGCATCGGCGAGGCCACCCAGGATTCGAAGCTGGTGCAAGTCGCCGTTGCCGAACTGGAAAAGATCGCAGGCCAGAAGGCCGTCATCACCAAGTCGCGCAAGGCCATCGCCCAGTTCAAGATCCGCGAGAACCTGGCGATCGGCGCCAAGGTCACCATGCGCAAAGTGCGCATGTACGAGTTCCTCGACCGGCTGATCAACATCGCCCTGCCACGGGTCCGCGACTTCCGCGGCCTGCCGGATAAGAGCTTCGATGGCTACGGCAACTATGCCTTCGGCATCAAGGAGCATCTCATTTTCCCGGAAATCGATTACGACAGGATCGACCGTGTCTGGGGCATGGATGTCATCATCTGCACGTCGGCGAAGACGGACGCGGAAGCGCGCGCCCTGATCGATGCGTTCAACTTCCCGTTCCGCAAGCCCGCCCGCAAGGCGGCGTAAGAGGTTAAGCCCACATGGCGAAGACAAGCTCAATCGAAAAGAACAACAACCGCCGCAAGCTGGTGAAGCAGCATGCCGCCAAACGCGCCCGGCTGAAGGCGATTACCCAGAACAAGGCGGTGACGATGGAAGAGCGTTTCGCCGCCCAGTTGAAGCTGGCCGAAATGCCGCGCAATTCGGCCAAGAACCGCATCCGCAACCGCTGCGAGGTGACGGGCCGGCCGCGTGCTTACTACCGCAAATTAAAGATGTCGCGTCTGGCGCTGCGCGAGTTGTCCAACCAGGGTCTGATCCCCGGCATGGTCAAGTCGAGCTGGTAACAGATACGGACTTCAGGAGAGAAGAATGAGTG
>JANPCA010000476.1:0-3108 GCA_031430715.1 Hyphomicrobiales bacterium
CGGAAGTGGGCAAGAGGCTCGATTGCGAGGTGGTGTTTCTGCCGTTCTTCGATGTCGCCAATGCGGTGGGTGCGGCCACCGGCGTCATCGCGCAAACGGTTACCGTCACGGTCGAGGGCGACGGCAGCGGCCTGTTCCGCGTCCACGGCCTTTCGGGCACATCGAGCTTCGCCGATGGCGCCAAGGCACTGGCCGAGGCGCAAGCCATGGCGCGGGATGAGGCCCTCAAGGCCGTCGTGCAACTGGGCGGCGATCACCCACAGGTGCAAGTGACGGTCGAGAAGCATTTCCTGCCCGATGCCACGGACGACAACGGGCTGCTGGAGGCGGTGGTGAAGGCAGAGGCGATCGGACGTCCGGTGTGACGGCCTGAACACTTTTAATCTCTCCTTATCCATACCCCCCACCCTTGCGGACAAGTGAGCTTGGAAGCTCCATGTTTCCACTTGTGGTCAATCCTCCGTTAACCGCGGACGCCCTATTCATGATGGTAAGCAAAGTCCAAAGAGGCCGCCGCCATGAGCACGTCCGTCAATGCCGCCAGTCTCAACCAGCCGTTCACCGGATGGGATGAACTCCGCACCTCGGCTCCGGCCTGGAAGATCGAGAAGCCGCAGGTCCGCCAGGAGACTTTCGTGCCCTTCTTCCCGGACCAGAATGGCAAGGTCTACGAGATGCTGCTGGCCAATTTCCCGGTCATGTTGCACTGCATGGACGGGGCCGGCCGCATCAGTTCGGTGAACAAGCGCTGGGCCGCCGCCCTGGGCTATACGCAAGACGAGGTAATGGGCCGTTCGTTCAACGAATTCCTGACGCCAGAGTCGCGCGCCCGCCTGGTGCAGGAGGTCTATCCCAGCTATTTCCAGAGCGGTTCAGCCCGTGGCGAACTGGTCACCATCATCCGCCGCGACGGTTCGACGGGCCAGGTGCTGCTGTCGATGACCGCCTATCGCGGCGACAAGGGCCGCATCGAGCGCTCGGTCTGCCTCATCGACCAGCCGGTTTCGATCACCGTCCAGCAGCCGGTCACCGTGGTCGACGACCAGCGTTTCAAGGGCGCCTTCGAACGCGCCATGCATGCCATCGCACTCGTCGCGCCGAGTGGCGACGTCAGTCTCGGCAATGACGCCTTCTGGTCGCTCCTGGGGGTCTTGCCGCGCCAGGTGGCGCTCGACGATCTCATTCATTCCGACGACCGCAAATCCTTCCTCGGGCTGATGATGGGCCTGCTGCAGGGCAAGACCGACGCTGCCCGCTGCGAGCTGCGTTTTCCGACGCCTGAGGGCGGCATCGTCCATGGCGACACACAGGTCTCGATCGTGCGCAATATGGCGGGCGAGATCGAGCAGATGATCGTCCAGATCACCGATGCCAGCGAGACCAAGAAGGCCGCCAATTCGCTGCTCAAGGCCCAGAAGATGGAGGCCATCGGGCAATTGACCGGAGGGCTGGCCCACGACTTCAACAATCTGCTCACCGTGATCATCGGCAATCTCGAACTGCTCGAAGGCAAGGTCGGTGACGAGCGCGGCCTGAAGCGTCTCGCCGAGGCCATCGACGCGGCCCGTAAAGGAGCCGGCCTCACCCGCCAGATGCTGGCCTTTGCCAGGAAACAGGAACTCGAGCCGCGCGATGTCAAGATCAACGAGCTGGTGTCCGGCATCGCCCCCCTGATCGCCCGCTCGATCGGCGAACAGGTGCAACTGAAGGCCGATCTGATGGCCGGCGAACCCCTCGCCGTCATCGATCCGAGCCAACTCGAATCGGCCATCCTCAATCTGGCCATCAACGCGCGCGATGCCATGCCGCAGGGCGGTCATCTCACCATCGAGACGCAGCCAGTCTATCTCGACCAGGCCTATGCCGCCGCCCACGAGGACGTGGCCGCGGGTCATTACGTCATGGTGGCTGTGTCCGATACGGGAATCGGCATGTCTCCGGAATTGCTGGAAAAAGTCTTCCAGCCCTTCTTCACGACCAAGGAGCAGGGCAAGGGCTCAGGCCTCGGCCTCGCCATGGTCTGGGGCTTCATCAAGCAGTCGGGCGGGCACATCAACGTCTATAGCGAAGTCGGCCACGGCACGGCCATCAAGATGTATCTGCCGCGCAAATTCGCTGGCGGCGAGATCATCCCCGAGGTGACCGGCGTGTCGCCAGAACGCGTCGCCGCGGCCGAAGCCCCGGCCATAGAGATTGTCGCGGAAGAACCGGTGGCCGCCGAGCCGCGGCGCCCGCGCATTCTGGTGGTGGAAGATCAGGAAGCGGTGCGGGCCGTGGCCTGCGGCTTCCTGCAGGATTTCGGCTACGACATCGTCGAGGCCGAGGATGGCTTACAGGCGCTGGCCCGCTTACAGGAATTCCCCGATGTCGACCTGATGTTCTCGGACGTCGTCATGCCGGGCGGCCTCAACGGTTTCGATCTGGCACAGGCGGCCCGCGGCATCCGCCCGGATCTCAAGGTGGTTCACACCTCGGGCTATCCCAAGGGCGCCATGGTCCACCAGGAAGAGCCACGCTTCCGCGAAGGCTTCATCATCATGAAACCCTACCGCCGCGAGGACCTGCAGAAGATCATCCGGGACGCGCTCGACCACCAGAGCTGAGCGGCAGCTCGCTCAGGGGCAGACCGGCCGGTGGTCGATCTGCACGCCCAGGATGTTGAGGTTGATGGTCGGCACCTCGACCTCGATGAAATAGGCCCCGCTGGTGTCGTTGATGGTTGGCGGCGAGGGCGGCCGCACCGTGGCCTTGCGGATGGTTGGGATGACGCCCGGGCCGCTGCCGACGCTGGCCACCACGGCGGGATCGGCAAAGGGATCGCCGCCCGCGGCGAAGCTCTTGCGCAGCAGCCGCACCAGCATGGTGTCGTTATTGTTGATGTCCTGATAGATCAGCGACAGGCTGCAGACCTTGTTGCCGTTCACCGGAAAATCGACCGCCGCGAAATAGCGCGCGGCAGCCTTCGACACCATGACGCCGTGGTCGAGTTCGCCGTTGCAGTTCGACTGTTCGCAGGGATTCTGCTGGATGAGGCCCGCCGCCGAGATCGAAATGATGTCTGCCTTTGCGGCTGGTGCTGTCGCGGCGAGCAGGGCGGAAGCAATCGCG
>JANPCA010000477.1:0-14262 GCA_031430715.1 Hyphomicrobiales bacterium
GGCATCTAGGTCAGGTTCGGGCGCCATGCCAGAGGCGACCTGGGTGTTGCCCCCCTCGTTGTGGCGATGCAGGTGGCGGATTAAACCGGCCTGCCGCTGATGGCCCACAACGACGAACCGCCGCCCACCTACGAAGATGTGCTGGCCAGGCTCCGCCCCGGCGACGTGCTGACCCATGCCTTCCGGCCTTTTCCCAATGCGCCGTGCACGTCGCAAGGCTCGGTCAAGCCCGCCGTCCTGGCGGCGCGCAAGCGCGGCGTGCTCTTCGACATCGGCCACGGCATGGGCTCCTTCTCCTTCAAGACGGCGCGCGCCATGCTGGCGGGGGGCTTCTATCCCGACACGATTTCCTCCGACGTTCACGCGCTCTGCATCAACGGGCCGGCCTTCGACCTGGTGACCACCATGTCGAAGTTCTTGTGCCTCGGCATGGGCCTCAATGAAGTGATTAAGGCCTCAACCGAAACAGCGGCCTTCGCCTTGAAGCGCCCGGAGCTTGGGTCATTGAAGCCCGGAAGTGTTGGCGATGCGACATTGCTATCGGTCGACGATGGTGAATTCGATTATGTCGATGTCACCGGTGAGCACCTGACGGGCCGCCATAAGATCAATGCGCGCGGCGTTGTCATCGCCGGCCAATGGTGGCATCCGGTGTGACGCTTGCCGCATAAGTAAGCGATGCGGCATAGAGGCCCCACATCAGGCCCAGCATCCAGTAGAAATGCCGCCAGTGATCGGTGTCGATCTGCACGCCTTGCAGCATGGTCGTGAACATGGCGCAGAAGATGGCGATTGACGAGTTTTGCCAAGGCGTGCGGATCAGCATGGCGCGAAATCCGGCGGCGATGCTGCTGACGATCATCACCAGATAGGTAAGGCCGCCCAGCCACCCATAGGAGGCAAAGGCGTTGATGAACGTATTGTGCGGATCGAGCCCGAAGAAACGCCCGAACATGGTAGGCCCGAAACCCAGCGGACGCTCGAGCAGATAGGAAATGGAATTGAGCTGGTTGCCGAAGCGTCCGAACTCGCCCGAGTTGTAATCCTTGGCCAGCGTCAGGCGGTCGAGGAACAGGCTGCGCACACTCTCGACGCTAAGCAACAAGGCGATCATGACCGCGAAGACCGCGATGCCGGCGATTGCCAGGACAACGATGCGGGTGCGCAGGCCCGCCGATGGCGTGATGGCAAAAGTGAACAGCACCATCAGCGATACCGCCGCCGCAAAACTCACCCAGGCGCCGCGCGAGAAGGCGAGGAACAGGCAGGCCATGACCAGCAGCAAGGCGCCATGGCGCAAAAGCTTCCAGCCGCGCGTGCCCAGCATCACGTCCTGCGTGAGCAGCAGCGCCGGCAGGATCAGATAGGTCGACAGCACATTGGGGTCCTTGAATGCCCCTTGGGCGCGCTGGATGGGCGACAGCGTGGCACCCAGACCGCCCACGTCGAAATAGCCGATGAGGCCGATCACCGCCGCGATGACCGCGCCGATGATGTAGCCGTTCTTGAACAGCGCCATGCGCCGCTCCGTGTCGCTCGACACATAAAGAGCAAAGAAGATGGCCGACAGCGACATGTAGATCGAGGTGATCACGAACATGCCGGTCTTGTCGACATCCGTCACCTGCAGATAACTGAGGAATCCGCCAAGATTATAGAGGAGTAAGTAAAGAATGAGTGGCGCCACCAGGACCGTGACCGTCAGTCCCTGAAACAGGAACAGCGCGGCGGCGATGGCGAACATCAGGTCGACGGGGGCGGGCTCGATCTTGACGAAGAACGACGACACCATCATCAGCCAAACGGCCGCCGCCTGCACGGAGGACAGCGGCAGGACGGCCGGGTTGGTGCGGCTGGCGGTCCCTGCCGTCAATATGCATTCTCCGATTTCAGCAGGCAGATGGGCGTGCGCCACAGGATCAAGAGGTCGAGCGCCAGCGACCAGTTCTCGATATAGTAAAGATCGTGTTCGACGCGGCGCTGCAGTTTCTCGGTTGTGTCGGTTTCGCCGCGCCAGCCGTTGACCTGCGCCCAGCCGGTGATGCCGGGCTTCACCTTGTGCCGGGCAAAATAGCCGTCGACCACGTCGTTATAGAGCTGGTCTGCGGCCTTGGCCTTGGTGGCATGGGGGCGCGGTCCCACGAGGGACAATTCGCCGCGCAGCACGTTGAACAATTGCGGCAGCTCGTCGAGACTCGACTTGCGCAGGATACGCCCGATGCGCGTCACGCGCGGATCGTTCCTGGTGACGAGCTTCGAAGCCTCGGCATCGCGCATATCGTGATACATCGAGCGGAACTTGTAGACGCCGATCAATTCGTTGTTGAAGCCGAAGCGGTTCTGCTTGAACAGAATTGGCCCGCGGCTGTCGAGCTTGATGAGCAGTGCCACGATAAGCATGACCGGCGCCAGCAGCACCAGGGCCACGGCGGCGATCATCTTATCCTCGATGTTCTTGAGAATATTTCCCCAGTCGCCGAGCGGCTTGTCGAAGACATCGAGGAAGGGCACGTTGCCGATGTAGGAATAGGCCCTGGGCCGGTAGTGGAATTTCTGGGAATAGGCGCTGAGCCGGATATCGACGGGCAGCACCCACAGGCGCTTGAGGATCTGCAGCAGGCGCTCCTCGGCGGCGAGCGGCAAAGTAACCAAAAGTAAATCGATGCGGGCGCGGCGCACGAAATCGACCAGTTCCCCGACATTGCCGAGCTTGGGCAGCTCGCTGACCACGGACGGCGAGCGCTGATCGTCGCGGTCATCGAAGATGCCGACCACGTCGACGTCGGACGGCGCATTGGCCTTGAGCGCCGCCAGGAGTTCGGCCGCGGGCGCGCCGCCGCCCACCAGCACCGCGTGCCGCGACAATTGCCCCTGTTTGTTCCAGTGGCGGGTCAGGCTGGCCAGAACGATCCGGCCCGTCACCAGCATGGCAAGACCGGTCATGAACCAGGTTGCCAGCCAGACGCGCGAATAGCTCTCGCCCGATTTGCTCAAGAAGACGGCGGCCATGATGGCGGCGAAGATCAGCGTCCATACCGATGCCATGCGCGCCGCGTGATCGGCGGGCCGCAGCAGCGACTGGATCGAATAGAGACCGAAGGCATTGGCCAGGAAGGGCAGCGCCAGGCCAGTCACCAGGATGAGCGGAATATAGAATGTGCCGGGGCCGCTGTCGCCATAACCCGGATGGACATGGGCGAGACCAAGTCCGGCGGCGGCGATCAACAGGCCTTCGGCGCCGCGCGCCACCGTGGCAAGCACGCGCACCGAAACCAGCGGCGCATCGCTTAGGCGTTTGATCGTGTCTTCGCGCCGCACATCGTGCGGCACCGTTTCGGGTGCGGCGGTCAATCTGTCGAGAAGATCGGAGGAAACCGTGGTGAATTTCTGGTCAGGCTGGGCGCGCATGGCGACTGTGTTCCGCTGTGGGACGATACCCGTTGTGGAAGGCCTAGGAGCAAGCCGTGCGCCCGGTTGGTAACCAGATGATAATCTTGGGCAAACAGGGTTAATACAAGGTAAACGGCCTGTGCCGGAACGGCCAGATCTAACGCAACCTGCTGTAAAGGCTGAGAATATCGTTAACCATCCGCTCGGCGGAAAAGTCCCGCGCCAGGCGTTGGCGCGTCAGCGCGGCGGCGTGATCCATGGCTGCCGGATCGGCCAGTGCCAGGGCGATACGCTTCGCCAGGGCCGCCGCATCGCCGGGCGGAACCAGGGTTTCAGAATCGAGAACCTCGGCGATGCCGCCCACCTTGCTGGCGATCAGCGGAATGCCCGCCGCCGAAGCCTCCAGCACCACATAGGGAAAGCTCTCGGCGCGCGACGGCATGACCAGGATGCGGCCGCGCTTGAAAGCATCCCGCGCCGCCAGGCGGCCGGGAAACGTGACACGGTCAGCCAGTCCGAGCGACTTTGCCTGGGCTTGAAACTCCGCCCGATCCGGGCCTTCGCCCACCAGGCAGGCACTGACCTCACGCTCCTTGTTGAGCGCGGCCAGTGCGTCGAGCAGCACGTCGACGCCCTTGAGCTTGCGCATTTCACCGAGAAACAGGATGTCGGCCGCATCGGCATCGGCCGTCACGGGTTCGAAATCCTCCGCCCACAGACCATTGTGGATCACCGCGTGAGGTTTTCCCGCCAATCCGATTTTGGCGGCGAAGATGTCGCGCTCGTAATCGCACACGAAATGCAGGCCCGAGCCGATCCGTGTCAGGAGCTTTTCGGCGGTGAGGAACACCGCACCTTGCGGCGAACCCCAATCATAGTGCAGGCTGCCGCCATGGGCCGTGTAGACCGAGGCAATGCCCAGCGACCGCGCTGCCAGCCGTCCATAGAGGCCGCCCTTGGCGCCGTGACAGTGGATGATGCCGGGCTTGATGTCCTTGGCATGCCGCCGCGTTTGAGCGGCACCCGAAAGGTCTCCGGCGCCGGGTAGCCGCGATATGGGAATGCGTTTGATGCCCAGCGTGCAATAGGGTTTGGCCTGATCGAGAAGTGAAACGGCAGCGCTGCCGCCGCTGTTCGAATCGCACAGGATGCCGACCTCATGGCCGAGTGCGGCCTGGCCGCGCGCCACGTCGCGCACATGCCGGAACAGCCCGCCCACCGGTATCCTGAAGACGTGCAGGATGCGCATTTGGTTGGCGCTCAGAACCAGCGTTCGCGGATATAGATGATGTCGCCCGGATAGATCTGCGTGGTGACCGGCACCTTGTAGGTCGAAGTTCCATCGGCGGTCTTGCGGGTGATCAGCACGCGTGTCTGATCGGCGCGCGCCCCGTAGCCGCCGGCAATCGCAATGGCGTTCTGAACCGTGATGCCCGGCTGATAGGCGAAGCTGCCGGCGCTGTTGACCTCGCCTAGAATATAGAAAGGCCTGAGCGTGCTGACCTGCGCCGAAACCTGCGGATCGCGCAGATAGCCCTGGCGCAGCCGCGCGGCGATCAAGGTCTCGATCTGCGCCGACGTCATGCCAGCGACACTCACCGTCTGCACATAGGGCATGGAAATCTGGCCAGCGCCATCGACCAGGTAATCGGCGGTCAGTTCCGCTTCGCCCGCCACGCGGATGGTGAGACGGTCGCCCGCACCCACCCGGTAGCCTGCCTTGTATTCATAGGCAGCAGTCTTGCCTCTGGTGCCGTAGGGTTCGGTGGCGCCTGCTGCATTGTGGGTGGGGAGCTGCGAAACGCTCGACACGGCGGCATCGCCTTCCGCCACATCGCCGGCCACCGTGACGCCGGTGCCGCCGGGCGGCGCGGCGGGCTTGGTCTCGTTCCAGGTCTGCGCGCAGCCTGTCAGGGCGAGCGTGGCGGCGAGGAGAATGATCTGACGCTTACGCAACGGATTTCCATGAGTTGGACATCCGGACCGACACGCCGGACAGTCCCGAAACTAACGCATCATGGTTAGCAATCACTTAAGCGGGACAGGGCATTTCGCCATCTTGCCACAGGCCGTTAAGGAATTGGTTACCATAAGCACGCCATGGTGCGGCCTGCTGTTCTGGAGGCCTGTGACCTAACGCCATGACGACCCGCTACGAGCTCCCGCCAAGTGCCGCTCCGGCGGCCATCAACATCCTGGATGTCTTGCGCGGCATGGGCCGCCGCAAGCTCCTGGTGCTTGGCATGGGCCTCCTGGCCTTCACCGGCGCCGCGGCAGTGGTGCGGGCCTTGAAGCCGGTCTATGCGACCGAGGCGCAGGTGCTGATCCAGAACATGGAGACGCCTTTCGACCGCATGCGGCCCATTGAGAACCAGCGCGGCGACGCGATCGACGACCGGGTTGTCGCCAGCCAGATATCGGTGATCAAATCGGACGATCTCACCCGCCGCGTCGTGGCAGCGCTAGGCCTTGAGAACCGGCCCGAATTCAATCCGCTGATCGACGGGGTAGGGACGGCGGGAAGGCTCAAGATCGCCTTGGGGTTTGCCGCCGACCCGCGGGGCTTGACGCCCGAGCAGCGCGCGCTGGACCGTTACACCGGCAAGCTTAGCGTGTTTCAACTGCCTGAATCGAATGTCATCGGCATCAAGTTCACCGCGTCCGATCCGCAACTGGCGGCAAAGGTCGCCAATACGCTGGCCGAAACCTATGTCCTGTGGACGCGCGAAGCCCAGTCCCAACCGACCAGGCGGGCCCGCGACTGGCTCGCCTCGCAGATCGCGGCCCTGCGCCTCAAGCTTGCGCAGTCGGAGGAGACCGTCGAGCGCTTCCGCTCCGAGGCTGGCCTCCTGCAGGGCGCCACCACCACGCTCGGCACCCAGGAGATTTCGGAACTCAACACGCAGATCACCGTGGCCCGCGGCGTCAGCCTCGAGGCCCGCGCCAAGGCCGATTCCATCCGCGGGTTGCTGCTCAAGAAGGGCAGTGTCGATGCCGCCACCGACGTGCTGGCCTCCAGCGCCGTGCAGCGCCTGAAGGAGCAGCGCACCGAAGCCTCGCGCCGCCTGGCGGAACTCTCCGTCACCTATCTCTCGAACCACCCGAAGCTGATCGCGGTGAAGAACGAAATCGCCAATATCGACAGGCAGATCAGGGCCGAGGCCCTGAAGGTCGTGGCGAGCCTCGACGAGCAGGCGGGCATCGCCGAGCAGCGCGTCGATTCGCTGGCCGCCAGCCTCGAGGCGCTCAAGTCCCAGGAAAGCACCTCCAATCTCGACGACGTCAAGCTGAAGGCGCTGGAGCGCGACGTGGCGGCCGACCGGGCGCTGCTCGAAGCCATGCTGAGCCGCTATGCCGAGGCGAGTTCGCGGCAGGAATTGTCCTCGCAACCGGGCCTGGGCGTCATCATCCAGAGTGCCGGCGTTCCCTCGTCCCCGTCCTTTCCGAAGACCGGACCCATGGTGCTGCTGATCACCATTGGTGGCCTGTCCTTCGGACTTGGGCTAGCCTTCCTGGCCGAACTGACGGCCGCCGCGAGCCGCGTGAACCTGCGCCAGGATGAACCGGAAGAGCGGCCGGAACCAGTGCTCAAGGCCGCCGCCCCGGCCCCCGTTGCCGCCCCTGTGGTCTCAGCGCCAGTGCCAGTTCCAGTTCCAGTTGCGGTTCCCGTGGCCGTGGCCGTGGCCGGCGCCGGTGCCGCGCCCGCACCCGATCCCGGTGGGGAGGCGCCCGGTCCTGAGGCACCCGCCGCCGCGGCACCTCCCGAGCCGCCCCTGCAACAGGCAGCACCTGCCAGGGAACCGGCCCCCGTGGTGATCCCGGTGAAGCCCCTGACTGTCTGGCCGAAGATCATCCCGACAGGCGACCTGTCGGGCATCACCAATGTGCCGGAAGTGATGTATGCCGCGCAAAGCATGGCGCAATGGGTGGAGAGTGCGCGCCAGAAACTCGATGTCCGGCGTATCGGCCTGACCACGGTGGGCGGCGGCACGGCCGATGCGCCGGTGGCAGCACTTGCCCTGGCGCGGGCCATCACCATGGCCGGCAGGCGCGTGGTGCTGATCGACATGGCCCGCATGGGCGCCTTTCTCGGCGGATTGTGCGGCGTTCCCCATGGCCCGGGCCTCTCCGACCTGGTGGGTGGAAATGCCGATTTCACCAAGGTCATCGCCCGCGATTCCAGATCCACCGCCCATGTCATGCGTTACGGCCTCGACCACTCGGCGCGGGCCGCGAGCCTCATCATGGATCGCCTCGAAAGCGTGTTGGAAGCCTTCAGCCAAACCTATGACGCGGTGATCGTCAACCTGGGGGAAGCCAGCGAGGATACACCCATCCACCTGCACAAGTGCCAGGGCGCCCTGATCATGGCGCCATCCGCGCGCCTGCCCGAAGCCCAAGCCGCCGCCCAGACGCTGGTGGCGACCGGATTGTCGGTGGCCCAGCACGTGCTGATCGGCCAGCCCGCCATGCTGGCGCCAGCCCTCGGCAACGCGGAATTCGCCGCCGCTAACTCTTGAGTGGCCGCCGTCCAAACACCATGCGGCGGAGTCCGGCGGACAACGGCATCAGCAGCGGCGAGGATTTGATGCGGCGCTTGATCCAGAGCCGCGCCCCCATCAGAACCGTCCAGGCAAGACCCTTGAAGGTGACGGCTTGGAGCGCCGTGCGCAGCAAGATGGTATCGTCCGCCCAGGCCCGCTTATAGGGCTGGTCGCCCGCCGAGAAATCGAGGAAGCTCAGGCCCGCTTCGCAACAGGCGGCAATGGTGCGGCGCAGCGCCAAGTCGCCGGGTGAAAGCTTTCGCGCCGGCCCCGGGGCCAGCGACGAGATCAGCGCCCAATAACCGCCGCCGTGGAGCCCCCCCAGCATGATGGCCAGAACCTCACCGCCGCAGGTCAGACGGTAGGGGGCGAGCACCGGGTTGTTTTCATCCTGCAACTCGGCCAGGCGGTGGATGAACTGGCGCTCCCGGGGTCCGAAAACGCCACGGACGCCGCGCTCGGCCAGCCGGTTTTCCTGCTGTTCGAACATCTGGTCCAGCGTCCGGTGAAGGCCGGCCCGGCCGGCAGGCAGGCCGAATGTGACCTCGCCAAGCTGTGCCAGGGACTGTTCTTTCTTGCGTGCCATCCGGCGGTCTTCGCCGTCGCGCTTGCGCTTGTGAATGCTGTCGAAATCCGCCGTGAGGCGCATCGCGAACGAAGGATTGGCGCCCTTGAGGTTAAAATGGGCGGCGAGGGGATGTCTCGCTCCCAACAGGCGGTCCGGCATGTCGTTCAGGGCCACCGCATCCACCGGCCCGGCAAGCGCCAGCACGGCACTCCAATGGGCCGCAAACCACGCCGCCGCCTCGGGCAGGAACGCCCTGTCATAGAGGCCGTAGCCATAGCCGTTGTGCGGGCTGCACAGGAACTCCAGCACGGCCACGCCCTGGCGCCTGCGGATCTGCAGCGGCAGGATGAACTGGATTTCACCGGCATCGTTCTCGGCCACCATCACCCGGATCGCCACCTTGAAGCTGGCGCCTGCCGTATCCGCCCAGGCCCGGCACCACAGGCTGGTCTGGTAAAATGTTCCGGCGGCCTCCTTCTCGAAGGTCTGCCACTGGCTCAGCGCGGTGCCGATCGCCGTGTGAACCCGGATGCGAAGTCCGCCGTGCCAAGTGGCGTTTGGCGCCGCGGCCATGGATGGGGACAGGTGGACAGCCGTGATGGGCGAAAGGTTTCCTTCACTCACCGGCCTATAGAATGCCGGGCGAACCTTATCCCTTCCGGCGGAACCCATGCGTAACGCGGCGCTCTTCAAGGCAAGCCTCGATGTCTTGTACTATTCTGGCGCATCCGCGGCACTGCAACCTGTGTTCGGCGGGATTGGTGCAATTTTCATGCTGCACCATGTGACTCCCGGCGCCGGAACGCGCCCGGATTTCGCGCCCAACGCCGGACTGGCGGTGACGCCGGAATTCCTCGATTCCGTGATCGTGATGCTGAAGGCGCGCGGTTTCGATCTGGTTAATCTTGACGGTGCTGTGGCCCGCATCGGCCATGGCGGCAGGCCCTTCGCCGCCTTCACGCTCGATGATGGCTACCGCGACAATCTCGTCCATGCCAGACCGGTGTTCGAGCGCCACGGCTGCCCCTATACGATCTTCGTGGCACCCGCCATCACCGACGGCACCTGCGAATTGTGGTGGCGCGGACTCGAAGCGGTGATCGCCAAGGGCCGGCCCTTGCGAGCCGAGCTCAACGGCGAGACCTTCGCGCTTCCAGCCGCCACTCCCGCTGAGAAATCCGCGGCCTGGAAGCGCCTCTATTGGCCGGTGCGCAACCTCGAACAGCATGCCCAGCGCCGCTGGATTGCGGCCTTCTGTACGGCCCATGACGTGAATCTCAATGACTTGTGCCGCGCGGCCGCCATGACCTGGGACGAGATCCGGGCGATGGCCGCCAGTCCGCTCTGTGCCATCGGCGCCCATACCGTCCACCACTACAACGTCAAGGCCCTTTCCGAACTGGAGGCGCTCGATGAGATGCTGCAATCGGCGGCGCGGATCGAGCGTGAACTGGGACGGCGGCCGCACCACTTCGCTTATCCCTATGGCGATGAAACCTCGGCCGGCCCCCGCGATTTCGGCCTCGCCCGCAAGGCGGGATTCAAGACGGCGGTAACAACGCGCAAGGGCATGATCTTCCCCGCCCACCGGGACCATCTGACAGCCCTGCCGCGTTTGTCGCTGGCGGGTGAATACCAGAACCTGCGCCATGTACGGACATTGCTGTCGGGGGTGCCCTTCGCCTTGTTCAACGGCCTGAAGACGCTGAACGTCGCGTAATTGGGGCTATCCTACCTCGGCGATCTTGAAAGGCAGCTTGTCCGAACCAGCACTCGCCTGTTCGCGGTGGATCATGAACACCTTGGTCTTGGGATTCTCGCTGATCGGGCTGTACCAGCTTTCCGACAGTCCGGGATCGCGCGCCGCGGTCGACTCGACGGCCCAGATGGCGGGCGGTATGTTCGAACTCCCCTGCCGGCTGCGGTGCGGTTCGGTGATGGCGATATGTCCGGGTTTCGACTTCGGTCCGCCGTGGATGATGTTCCCCGCCGCATCGACAAGACCCAGAAGATAGGAGCGCGACGGATCGATTTCCGCCCAGGTCGACACGTATTTTCTGCCGCGGAAATAGGAGGATATCCAGGCATCCGGTCCAAGGTCCTGATTGCCCAGTCCGAGGGCCTGCCAGTCGATACCCTTCCTGACATGCCACAGGTAGTTGCCGACAAAACCGTTGCAATCGAGCCCCAGCGCCTCGTCGGCATAGCGTTGCAGGCCATCCGGCGCCAGGCCCCAGTAGTCGGCGAGTTGCAGGACGATCTGGCAATGTTCAGGGGCACCCTTTCCGGCGAAGACATAGCGCGCCATGGTGCCGAGCTTGCTCAGGAATTCCGGTTCGACGGGTTGCGGTGCCGTCGTGGTGGTTTCGCTCACGCTAAAGGTGCTGTCCCGGGCTGTGCGCAGAATGCGGTAGGTGACCGGCCCCACATCGACCCGCAACGGCAAGTGGAACGCCCTGGCGCGGATCTTGGCCATGAAGGCCTCGACCGCGGCCGCGTTGTAATATTTGGGATTGCTCCGCAGCCGGTATCGGTTGACGCTGACCGGCGCCATATTGCCGCCGGCGAGCGGCACGTTGATCGATTCATACTTCGCTTTGTACTTGGCTGGCGTCAAGGCGGCTCTCCAAATTCCCGTGGCAGCCCCCATCTCTGCTCAGGGAAATTGCGCCTTTCGGGCGAGTTTGGCAAGGCCGTTAAGCCAGCCTACGCTCCATCCGGCCTTGCCATCCAGCGCACCAGCGCCATGACAACAGGCACCCAGAGCACGCCTGCCACGGCATAGAACAGCAGTTCGAGGCCAATCCCACGCCCGATGGCGATTTCGCCGCCAATCGCCATGGCCACCAGGCAATAGACGATCAGAAACGCCACGGTGGCGATGGTGCCGAGGGCTTTGCGGGTGCGTAGCGTCATGGGGGAGACCTAGAGGTGCTCCAGCGCCTTCGCAAGGGCATGCGGCGCTGCAGCACTTGAAGGGCGAAGGGCGGACCCGTATTTCGCGGCCCATGGATCAACTCGACGGCCGCCAGATCGCCGCCTTGCCCCGCGTGCGGGCCTGGCTCTTTTTCATGGCCTTTCTCATCTTCTGCATGGTCATTGTCGGCGGCGCTACGCGGCTGACCGACAGCGGCCTGTCGATCACCGAATGGCAGCCGCTGCTCGGCGCCATTCCGCCGCTTTCGG
The DNA here is from genome assembly GCA_031430715.1 of Hyphomicrobiales bacterium. GTDB lineage: Bacteria > Pseudomonadota > Alphaproteobacteria > Rhizobiales > Aestuariivirgaceae > Aestuariivirga. Next base: position 11,689 of record JANPCA010000477.1, read on the forward strand.
ACGCCGACTGGCTCCTGGCCTTCGAGAAATACAAGCTGATCCCTGAATACCAGACCGTCAACCGCGGAATGACGCTGGACGCGTTCAAGTTCATCTATTGGTGGGAATGGGGCCATCGCTTTCTGGGGCGCGTCATCGGCATCGCCTTCCTTCTGCCCTTTCTCACCTTCGCCATCATGGGCTACCTGACATCGGGTATGTTGCTGCGCTTAGCTGTGATCTTCGTGCTGGGAGGCCTCCAGGGCGGGCTTGGCTGGTACATGGTGGCATCGGGCCTGGCCGAGCGCGTCGACGTCAGCCAATACCGCCTGGCCGCCCATCTGACGCTGGCCACGGTGATTTTCGGCGCCATCCTCTGGGTGGCCTATGGTCTCGGCCAAGCGCGGCGTGCGCCGCGGGCCGAACAGGAACGGGCCGCCGTCATCATCGCGGGCCTCATCCTCCTGCAGGTGGCGGCGGGCGGCTTCGTGGCGGGGCTCGATGCCGGCATGGGCTATAACACCTGGCCGCTGATGGACGGGCAGATGGTGCCCAGGGGTCTCTTCACCATGGAACCCTGGTGGCGCAACCTGTTCGAGAATGCCATGACGGTACAATTCGATCACCGGGTGCTGGCCTATGTGATCGCCGTGGCGGTGGCGGGCCATGCCTTCGTGCAGCAGTCGAGATCGTCGGCGCTGCTGCTTGCCGCGGTGCTGGCCCAGACCGGCCTAGGAGTCTGGACGTTGCTGTGGCAGGTGCCCCTGTGGCTCGGCCTCGCGCATCAGGCCGGCGCCATGCTGCTGCTCGCCGCCGCCCTGTGGAATGTTCACGTGATGCTGCGGCGGTAGAGGGCCGGATGAATTATTTGTAGGTGACCGTCATTCCTGCGAACCCCGGATTCCAGCTTCGCCAGGGCATTGCGCCGAGGCGAATGAATGCACCCGAGCCGTAACTCCGAGCGTGGCGCTCGCCTGCAGTCCCCCATTCCGTCTTTCCGGCGAAAGCCGGAATCCAGCCTTTTAACAGTGCCGGGCCGAGGCTATTGAATGCACTGTCACCGTAATCCTATTGAATGCACTGTCACCGTAATCCACCGTAATCCCTGTCACCGTAATCCCACCGTAATCCGCTGCTCGATCCGGCGAACCCGTCGGTGACCTTGGCGACCCTGCGGCGGGCGGCGCAGGCGGTTGGACGGAAGTTGAAGGTCAAGTTGGTGTGAGCGGAGGCGAGCAAGTAAACTAAATGCACTGCCACCATAACTCCCAGAATTCAGTCAATGGAATAGTGTCTTTAGACTAACGGACTCTGCTAGACCCCCAACAAGCGAGCCCACACTGACGTCAGGTCTTCAAGTTTGACATCACATATGATCTCATGATTTTGAGCATGCCTTTTGGACTCAAATTGGCCAAGCAACCGCTGTTCCATTCTGTAGGCTTCTCGAGCTGTATCCCACAAATTATCTAGCGCTGGCTTGTAGTGCAGCCCGCCAAGTTCGGGCATTGCAGCTTGGTTAAATTGTCGGGCACGAATCTTGTAGTCGAATGCCCAACCAATTTTGAAGGCAAAAGATCGCGCGCCTTTGATTTCAAATGCATAGGTATAGGCTGGTGCCTCGCGCATGTGCATGACGCCACGCCGGGTCGTCATTGGTGGCGGTGATGTACGTCTACGTGCGGCCTCAATACCATCCAAACGAGCGCGGGCAGGCGCTCGGGGCTCAAGCATTGGGACTGTTTCACGGCGGAGGCTCAATACCTTGGCTGCTTCCGCTTCGCTGAGCGCCACAATTCCTGAAGCCGAGTCCCTGCCGAACTGGCGCTGCGATATCTCCGTAAGCAAGGGCCGATCCACTAACTGCCATGCACGCCGATTCAACAATCCATAGGGCCATCTGTATTTGCGATTTTCATCGTAGTCTTCGGGGCGCGTTCGAAAATCGAAATCGAGCGACATTACCGGTTCCGTCGATGTCTCTGTGATTCCAAGCAGCCGCCCTTGGTCTGATTCAGCAGTCGGTCCGCCTTTGGTGCCAACCCACACTACCATGTCGCCATGTCGGAGTATGTCACGCGCGCTATTCCGCCGCCCTTCGAGGCTAAATTGTAGTGGCCCCACAGGGGCTTTGAAACTCCAGACTTTTGTGATGTAGACAGTCATTCAAAATCTCTTCCCCTTATTTGCCAAGACTACGATGGATTATGTTGACGGTGCACTCATTTCAATCCGGCGTTCACGCCGCATCCACTGGCTAGACGCGCTTCTTGATCTCGGGTCCGATCTCGCGTTCGGGTGAATTTCGGTGGAATTTCGGAATTTCGGTGGAATTTCGGTGACAGAATTTCGGTGACAGTGCATTCAATTGCTGGAATTTCGGAATTTCGGTGGGAATTTCGGTGACAGTGCATTCAATTGCTGCATGTCATTCTTGCCTTGGGAATTTCGGTGACAGTGCATTCAATTGCTGCATGTCATTCTTGCCTTGGCCTTGAGGCGTGACGGTCCGGCCGGGATTGACTGCAAGAACATGACTCGCGGCCACACCCTCATCTGGCGCGGTTGCCACGCCGTCTTCTGCCGCGATGCGGG
>JANPCA010000478.1:0-9221 GCA_031430715.1 Hyphomicrobiales bacterium
CAACAAAGCAAAGCACCCCGTGCCGTAAGTCGATTTCATCATGCCGGGCTCGAAGCAGGCCTGGCCGACGGTTGCCGCCTGCTGATCGCCCGCCACGCCGCAGATCGGTATGGCTGCCCCCAGCAATTTTGCTTCGGTCATGCCGAAATCGGCGGCGCAGTCCTTCACCTCCGGCAGCAGCGCCGCCGGCACATTGAGAATGCGCAACAGCTCTCCGTCCCATTCGCCGCTGTGAATATTGTAAAGCAAAGTGCGCGACGCATTGGTCGCATCCGTCGCATGGACCTTGCCGCCCGTCAGCCGCCAGATCAGGAACGTGTCGATGGTGCCGAAGGCCAGCTCGCCCTTCTCGGCCCGGGCGCGGGCACCCTTCACATTGTCAAGCAGCCAGGCGATCTTGGTGCCGGAGAAATAGGGATCGAGCAGCAACCCGGTTTTCTCCGTGAACTGACGTTCGAAACCTTGCGACTTCAGGTCCGCGCACATCTCCGCCGTGCGCCGGTCCTGCCAGACGATGGCCTTGTGAATGGGCTTTCCGGTCCTGCGGTCCCAGATCACCACCGTCTCGCGCTGATTGGTGATGCCGATGGCGCGGATGTCCGTGGGGCTGGCCTTGGCCTTGCGCAGCGCCGCCTTGCACACCGTCAGCACCGAGGCCCAGATTTCTTGCGGATCATGTTCGACCCATCCGGACTTCGGATAGAATTGCTTGAATTCCTTCTGGCCCGAACCCTTTGGTTTCAGCTTGGCATCGAACACGATAGCCCGCGACGAGGTCGTGCCCTGGTCGATGGCGAGAATCAGATCAGGCATTCCTCACCCCTCCGCGCGCATGGCGTTATTTGGGGCTGGCGCGCCGGCGAAATAGTCCCTGAGCGCCGCCTGCTCGTCCGCCGACAGATGCAAGCCCAGCTTGGAGCGCCGCCACAGGATGTCGTCGGCACCGCGCGCCCATTCCTTGGTCTTCAGCCATTCCACTTCGCGCTCGCTGAGCAGTCCGAAACTCCGCCCCATGTCCGCCGCGAAGCGGGCGCCATCGAAGATGGCCTCGGCATCGGTGCCATAGGCGCGGAACATGCGGCGCACATTGCGCGGCGCCGTGAAGGAATATTTCCGTGTCAACTCGGCGATGCGCGGCTCCACTTGCGCATAGGCGATATCGCCGCCGGGCAGCGAAGCGGCCGCCGTCCACGGTTTCCCCATCCGCGGAAAGAACGGCTGCATCTTCTCCAGGGCCGCTTCGGAGAGCTTGCGGAACGTGGTGATCTTGCCGCCGAACACCGACAGGAGCGGCGCCCCGCCCTCTGGCTGATCGAGCTTCAGCACATAGTCGCGGGTCGCCTCCTGGGCCTTCGACGCACCATCGTCATAGAGCGGGCGGATGCCGGAATAGGCCCAGCGCACCTGATCGCGCGTCACGGGCTTGCGGAAATATTCGCTCACCGCCGCCAGCAGATAATCGGTCTCGGCATCGGTGATGCGAGGCGCGCCGGGATCGCCCCTGTGGTCCTCGTCGGTGGTGCCGATCAGCGTGTAGTTCTGCTCATAGGGAATGGCAAAGCAAATGCGCCCGTCGGCATTCTGAAAGATATAGCAGCGGTCGTGATCGTATAGCCTGTCGACCACCAGGTGGCTGCCCTTCACCATGCGGATCTTGTCGGGATCGTTGCGCCCGACGACCGCGCCCAGCACCTGGCTGACCCACGGCCCCGCCGCATTGATCAGCGCCCTGGCCCGGACCTTCTCTTCCGCGCCATCATCACCGGCGATGGTCATTTCCCACACGCCATCCACCCGCCGGGCCGACAGGCATTTCGTCCGTACACGGATGTCCGCGCCCAAGGCCTCGGCACCCCGCGCGTTCAGGACGACGAGGCGCGCGTCCTCGACCCAGCAGTCGGAATATTCATAGCCGCGGGTGAACTCTTCTTTCAGCGGCTTGCCCGTCTCGTCGGTCCTGAGATCGACGCTGCGCGTGCCGGGCAATATCTTGCGGCCACCGAGATGGTCATAGAGCAACAGCCCCAGCCGGATCAGCGGCCACGGCCTTAATCCCGGGTGATGCGGCAGCACGAAGCGCAACGGCCAGATGATATGCGGCGCCGCCTTCAACAGCACCTCGCGCTCGATCAGCGCCTCGCGCACCAGGCGGAATTCGTAGTGCTCGAGATAGCGCAGGCCCCCGTGGATCAGTTTGGTCGAGGCCGACGACGTGCCCGACGCCAGGTCGCCCTGTTCGGCGAGGAACACCTTGAGGCCGCGCCCGCTGGCGTCGCGCGCGATGCCGCTGCCGTTGATGCCGCCGCCGATGATGAAGAGATCGTGAATCATTCGGCGGAATCCGCAGTGTTGTCGTTGACGGCCTTGGCGTCGGCGATCTCGAGCTGCACGCCGCTCTTCCGGCACAGTTCGACGATCGGTTCGGGCGGCGTCCGGTCGGTGACGAAGATGTTGACGTCCGACAGGTGGCCGATGCGCACCGGCGCCGAGCGCGTGAACTTCATGGCGTCCGACACCAGCATAACGGTGCGGGCATTGCTCATGATGGCCTTGGCGACCCGCACCTCGCGGTAGTCGAAATCGAGCATCGCCCCGTCGTCGTCGATGGCGGAAGCGCCGATCACCGCCTGGTCGACCTTGAACTGCGAGATGAAATCGACGGCCGCCTCGCCGACGATGCCGCCGTCGCTCTTGCGCAGCATGCCGCCCGCCAGGATCACGTCGATCTTCGGCCACGGCATCAGGATCGCCGCGACATGAATGTTGTTGGTGATGACCAGCAAGCCCTCATGATGGATGAGTGCGCGGGCCACCTCTTCCGTGGTGGTGCCGATGTTGATGAACAGCGAGCAGTTGTTGGGAATAAGTTCCGCCGCCAGCTTGCCGATCACCACCTTCTCGCTGGCCGCCAGTTGCCGCCGCGCTTCGTAGGCGACATTCTCGACACCAGATGACAGCATGGCCCCGCCATGGGTGCGGGCCAGCAGGCGCCCGTCGCAAAGTTCGTTCAAATCCTTGCGGATGGTCTGCGGCGTCACCTCGAAGCGCACCGCAAGGTCGTCGACGACGACACTGCCTGCCTGCCGCGCCAGCGCCAGGATCTGTTGTTGGCGCGAACTTAGGGCCTGCATGATTGCGCCATGACTTCAGAGGCTTTCCGACTCACAATTGCCTGACTCCGTGTCCAAGTGTGCGCCATGATTTCACTTTTCTTCGCTTTCCGCAATCTTGCACTGCACAATATTTTCGAAATTTTTCCTATTGACGTTCCTTTTGTTTCGTTTGATAGTTCGCCGCAGGTGCCAAAACAAGCGGCGCCACATTTTGCAAGGGAGGACCCTCTATGAAAATGAAACTGTTGGCTTCGGCCGCGGCCTTTGCGCTGTGCGCAATGTCTGCCCAAGCCTATGCGGACGAGGCGGCGGCGAAGAAGTGGATCGAATCCGAATTCCAGCCCTCGACCCTGTCGATGGACGACCAGATGAAGGAAATGCAGTGGTTCATCAAGGCCGCTGAACCCTTCAAGGGCATGGAAATCAACGTGCTGTCGGAAGGACCACTTCCAACTCACGATTACGAATCGACGGTACTGACCAAGGCCTTTGAGGAAATCACTGGCATCAAGGTGAACCATCAGGAATTGAGCGAGGGCGAAGTCGTCCAGGCCGTGCAGACCCAGATGCAAACCAACCGCAATCTCTATGACGCCTATATCAACGACTCGGACCTGATCGGCACCCATTCGCGCCTGCAGAGTGCCGTGAACTTGACCGACTGGATGGCCGGCGAAGGCAAGGACGTCACTCTGCCGACCCTTGACCTCGATGACTTCATCGGCAAGTCGTTCACCACCGGTCCCGACGGCAAGCTCTGGCAATTGCCCGACCAGCAATTCGCCAATCTTTACTGGTTCCGCAAGGACTGGTTCGACCGTCCCGACCTCAAGGAAAAGTTCAAGGCCAAATACGGCTACGACCTCGGCGTTCCCGTGAATTGGTCGGCCTATGAGGACATCGCCCAGTTCTTCACCGAGGATGTCAAGGAAATCGACGGCGTTAAGATCTACGGCCACATGGACTACGGCAAGCGCGCGCCGGACCTCGGCTGGCGCATGACCGACGCCTGGCTGTCCATGGCCGGCTCCACATCACCGGGCCTGCCGAACGGCCGTCCCATCGACGAATGGGGCATCCGCATGGAAGCTGGCTCCTGCAACCCGTCCGGCGCCTCCGTGTCACGTGGCGGCGGCACCAACGCCCCCGCTTCGGTGTATGCCATCGCCAAATGGGACGAGTGGCTGCGTAAATACGCGCCTCCGGGAGCCGCCGACCTCGACTTCTACCAGTCGCTGCCCGCTCTCAGCCAGGGCAATGTCGCCCAGCAGATATTCTGGTACACGGCTTTCGGCGCTTCCATGGTGAAGCCGAAGAGCGAGGGGAACAATACGATTGATGAGCAGGGCAACTTGCTCTGGCGGATGGCACCTTCGCCTCATGGCGTTTACTGGAAGGAAGGCATGAAGCTCGGCTATCAGGATGTGGGATCCTGGACGATGCTGAAGTCAACTCCGGTCGACCGGCGCAAGGCCGCCTGGCTCTACGCCCAGTTTGTCGTGTCCAAGACGGTGGACGTGAAGAAGACGCATGTCGGACTGACCGTCATCCGCGACAGCTCGATTAACCACGAGTCCTTTACCGAGCGTGCGCCCAAGCTCGGCGGCTGGGTGGAATTCTACCGCTCGCCCGACCGCGTGAACTGGACGCCGACCGGCATCAACGTGCCGGACTATCCAAAACTGGCTCAGCTCTGGTGGCAGCAGATCGGCGACGTGAACGCCGGCACCTTCACGTCCCAGGAGGCCATGGACCGTCTGGCCGGCGAAATGGACCAGATCATGTCCCGCATGCAGGCCGTCGACGAAGCCAAAAAGACCTATGGTGGCTGCGGCCCGCGCCTCAACGCCGAGAAGGACCCGTCCGAGTGGCTCGGCAAACCGAACGGGCCTGCCGCCAAACTCGAGAACGAGAAGGAACAGGGCCAAACCATCGCTTACGAGGAGATTGTCAAGCGCTGGCAGCAGTAGGCGTCGCGCCATTGTCAAATCCGGGGCGCGCCTGAGGTGCGCCCCGGTCCCATCCCGCCAACCAAGTCCGGCAGGAAAGTCCAAAGAGCGCCATGACGCTTGAACTGAAGCACATCACCAAGCGCGTCGGCGCCGGCACCTACATTCACGAGACCAATCTCGTCATGCAGGATGGTACCTTCAACATCCTGCTCGGCACAACACTCGCCGGCAAGACCACCTTGATGCAACTGATCGCCGGCATCCAGAAACCCACGACGGGCGAAATCTGGTTCAAGGGCAAGAACATCACGCATGTCGCCGTGCAGCAGCGCAACGTCTCGATGGTCTACCAGCAATTCATCAACTATCCGAATTTCAGCGTCTACGACAACATCGCCTCGCCGCTGCGCGTGGCCGGCATGGACAAGGCCGAAATCGAGCGCCGTGTGGCCAAGGCCGCCGAATTGCTGCGCTTGGGGCCCATGCTGAAACGCAAACCCTCCGAATTGTCCGGCGGCCAGCAGCAGCGCACCGCCATCGCGCGCGCCGTCGTCAAGGACAGCGACATCATCCTCCTCGACGAACCCTTGGCCAATCTCGATTACAAGCTGCGCGAGGAACTGCGCGAGGAATTGCCGAAGCTCTTCGCCGGGCGCAACGCCATCGTCGTCTATGCCACGACCGAGCCATCCGAGGCCCTGCTCTTCGGCGGCAACACGGCAACCTTGTTTGAGGGCCGCATCACCCAGTTCGGCCCCACCAGTTCGACCTATAGACGGCCCAAGGACATCCTGACCGCGCAAGTCTTCGCCGATCCGCCGATCAATACGGCAAAGGTCTTGAAGCGCGGTGACAAAATTACCATTTTCGACAAGATTGCCTGGCCCGCCGGCAAGGCCGCATCGGCACTTACCGATGGCCCCTATACCATCGGCATCAGGCCGCATCACATTTCACCCTTAGCCCACGGCGCCGCCATCGGCAGCTTCGAGGGCCGCGTTCTGGTGACTGAATTGTCGGGTTCCGAAAGCATCATCCATGTCAATGTGGGCGGCTCGACCTGGGTCTGCCAGTCGCACGGCAACCACCCCATCAAGGTCGGCGAGGTCGCCAGGCTTCACGCCGATCTCGACCAGGCCCTGTACTTCGGCGCCAACGACATGCTGGTGTCCTGATGGCGATACTTACAAATACCCTCATGCTGAGGCGCACGCGGAACGCGTGCCTCGAAGCATCGCCCCGGGGTTCACCCTTCGAGGCCACGTTGCGCGCGGCACCTCGGGGTGAGGAAAGGGCAATCTGATGGCCAAGATCACCCTCCAGAACCTGCGTCAGAGCTACTATCCCAATCCCAGCAAGGACGAGGACTACGCCCTGAAGCGCGTGCACCTCGATTGGGAGGATGGTGGCGCCTATGCGCTGCTGGGGCCTTCAGGCTGCGGCAAGACAACTTTGCTGAACTTGATTTCTGGATTGCTGGTTCCGACCGAAGGCAAGATCCTGTTCGACGGAAAAGACGTTTCCCATGCCTCGCCCGAACAGCGCAACATCGCCCAGGTGTTCCAGTTCCCGGTGATCTACGACACCATGACGGTCTACGACAACCTGGCCTTCCCGTTGCGCAACCGCGGCGTTGCTGAAGCAGAGATCGACAAGCGGGTCAAGGACATCGCCGAGATGCTCGACCTGTCGAAGACGCTGAAGAACCGCGCCTCGGGTCTCACCGCCGACGGTAAGCAGAAAATCTCGCTCGGCCGCGGCTTGGTGCGCTCCGATGTCAATGTCATCATGTTCGACGAGCCCTTGACCGTCATCGATCCGCATCTCAAGTGGCAGTTGCGTTCCAAGCTCAAGGAACTGCACCAGCGCATCCGCCGCACCATGATCTATGTGACCCATGACCAGACCGAGGCCTTGACCTTCGCCGATCAGGTGGTGGTGATGAACAATGGCGAGGTGGTGCAGACCGGAACGCCCATCGACCTCTTCGAGCAGCCGCGCCACACCTTCGTCGGCCATTTCATCGGCTCGCCCGGCATGAATGTGCTGCCGTGCGAGGTGAAGGGAGGCAAGGCGAGCTTTGCCGGTAACAGCGTCGCCGCCGCCAATGCCGCGCAGGCCGCGGGCAAGGCGGCGCGAGTCGAACTCGGCGTCCGGCCCGAATTCGTGAGCATCGCCAAGAGCGGCATCGCGGCGGATGTCGTCAAGGTCACCGACGCCGGCCGCTATCGCATCATCGAAACGAAAGTTTCGGGCCACAGCATCAAGCTGCTGGTGCCGGAAGGCGACGCGGTTCCGGAGGGAAGAATCCATCTGAATTTCGATCCGGCCCACACCCAGGTCTATGAAGATGGCTGGATGGCGGGAGCGCGGCCCGGAGAACCGTCATGAACAAGACCTTCAACAACCGGGCCTGGTTCCTGGTCATTCCCGTCTTCCTGATGGTCGCCTTCAACGCGCTCATCCCGCTGATGACGGTGGTCAATTATTCGGTGCAGGAATCCTTCGTCGCCAACGAATATTTCTGGTCGGGAATCCGCTGGTTCGGCGAATTGCTGCGCAACCCGGATTTCCAGTCCTCCCTGTGGCGGCAGGTTATCTTCACCGGTGTCGTCCTGCTGATCCAGATTCCCTTAGGCCTCGGCATCGCGTTGTGCATGCCGAAGTCGGGTCCCTGGGTCTCGGTCTGCCTCGTGCTCATGGCACTGCCCTTGCTGATCCCGTGGAACGTGGTCGGCTCCATGTGGAACATCATGGCCCTTCCCGATATCGGTCTTCTCGGCAAGGGACTAAATTCCTTGGGCATCCCCTATAACTACACGCGCCAGCCGGCCGCCGCCTGGTTCACGGTCGTTCTGATGGATGTCTGGCACTGGACCTCGCTCGTCGTGCTGCTGTGCTATGCGGGCCTCGTCTCGATCCCCGATGCTTACTATCAGGCCGCCAAGATCGACGGTGCAAAGCCCTGGGCGGTGTTCCGCTACATTCAATTGCCCAAGTTGAAGCACGTGCTGACCATCGCCATCCTGCTGCGCTTCATGGACAGCTTCATGATCTACACGGAAGTGATCGTCCTGACTGGCGGCGGCCCCGGCTCGACGACCAAGTTCCTGTCGATCGACCTCGTGCAGAAGGCGCTGGGCGGCTTCGACCTGGGGCCGGCCGCCGCCTTCTCGATCGTTTACTTCCTCATCATCCTGGCCCTGAGCTGGCTGTTCTACACGCTCATGATGCAGAGCGAGACCAAGTGATGTCCAAGCGCCACATCGTATTGATCGTCTATATCGTCTTCCTGATGCTGCCGATCTACTGGCTGCTCAACATGTCGTTTAAGACCACCAACGAAATCCTCGGCGGCTTCAGCGCATACCCCCGCGAGTTCACGCTCGACAGCTACCGCACCATCTTCACCGATCCCACGTGGTACAACGCCTATATCAACTCGATTTCCTACGTGGCGATCAACACGGTGTTGTCGATCCTGGTGGCCCTGCCCGCCGCTTACGCCTTCTCGCGCTACCGGTTCCTGGGCGACAAGCACCTGTTCTTCTGGCTCCTGTCGAACCGCATGGCGCCACCCGCCGTTTTCGTGCTGCCCTTCGTCAATCTCTATTCGGCGGTCGGCCTCTTCGATACGCCCTGGGCCGTGGCGCTCTCGCATACGCTCTTCAACGTGCCGCTCGCCGTGTGGATTTTGGAAGGCTTCATGTCGGGCGTGCCGAAGGAGCTCGACGAGACCGCCTATGTCGACGGCTATTCCTTCCCGCGCTTCTTCATCCGCATCTTCTTGCCAACCATCTCGGCGGGGATCGGTGTGGCTGCCTTCTTCTGCTTCATGTTCTCGTGGGTCGAAATGCTGCTCGCCAAGAATCTCACCTCGGTCGCCGCCAAGCCCATCGTCGCCGCCATGACCAAGACGGCCAGCACCTCGGGCTATGAGCTGGGCCTGCTGGCGGCGGCGGGCGTCCTGACACTCATTCCCGGCGCCGTGGTCATCTATTTCGTCCGCAACTACATCGCCAAGGGCTTTGCCCTGGGCCGCGTGTAAGGAGCCAATCATGGAACAGGCGGCACTCTTCGGCTTTGACTGGTGGACGGAATCACTCGGCACCTGGATGGCCTGGACCAGGGCAACGGCGGCCTTCTTCATTTTCAT
>JANPCA010000479.1:0-2943 GCA_031430715.1 Hyphomicrobiales bacterium
CGGGCTTCTGATGACCGACGACCTGTCGATGAAGGCGCTTTCGGGCAGCTTCACCGAAAAGACCCGCCGCGCCATCGAGGCCGGTTGCGACGCCGTTCTTCATTGCAATGGCGAGATGGCGGAAATGGAAGAGGTGGCCGCCGCCGCGGGCGTCCTCAAGGGGAAATCCCTGCAGCGCGCCAGGGCCGCCTTGAAGACACAAAGGCGCCCGCAGGGTTTTGACCGCAAACAGGCCCTCAAGGACCTGGAAACCCTCGTTTCGGGGTGAATCTGGGGATAAGTTGGCGGCCAGCGGCGAATCATCCGCGAGGTCTTGGTAACAAGGCGGCGGCGCAGAGGAGGCGGCAGGGGTGAGCGGCAGCGGACCGGATCAAGAACAGCAGGCCGCCTGGCCGGACGGGACCGAACCCTTGCGGGCTGTGCCCGAACCCGCCGGGAGTGGCCCCCTGATCGTCGACGTGCGTGGCTTCGAGGGCCCGCTCGACCTGTTGCTCGAACTCGCCCGCCACCACAAGATCGACTTGAAGCAGATTTCCATCCTGGCGCTGGCCGAGCAATATCTGGTGTTCATCGAGACGGCCCGCCGCCTGCAATTGGAACTCGCCGCCGACTATCTGGTGATGGCGGCCTGGCTGGCCTATCTCAAGTCACGCCTGCTGCTCCCCGCACCGCCTGGTGGCGAAGCGGCCGAACCCGAGGATCTGGCGGCCCGCCTGGCCTTCCGCCTGCAACGCCTGCAGGCCATGCGCGATGCCTCCGCCAAGCTCATGGCGCGCAGCGTGCTCGGCCGCGACGTCTTCGCGCGGGGGGCGCCAGAGCCCCTGATCTATGATACCCGGCACCAATACGCCGACAATCTCATCGACCTGTTGAAGGCCTATGCCGAGCGCCGCCAGAAAAAGATGCGGCGCCAGACCTATACGGTGAAGAAACAACCCACCTGGTCGATCAAGGAAGCCCGTACCGCGCTCGAGCGGCTGATTGGCGTCATGGATGACTGGAGTACCTTCGACGCCTGGCTTGCCGAGTATATGACGGAACCCGGCATGCGCCGTTCGGTGATGGCGTCGAGCTTTACCGCCAGCCTCGAACTGGCCCGCGAGGGCGTGTTGGAGATGCGCCAGGAGGGGGCATTCAAACCCATCTATCTGCGGCGGCGGACCGTCGCGGCCTGATGGCGGATCGTGTGAAGGAGTAACGCATATGATGCCCAGCAACAGCACGGCGGCCGAACCGGACGAAATCACGGACGGCGGCGATGTGGCGCCCGACAGCGCCGTGATCACCCTGCACCCGCGCGCCGGCCGCAGCCAGCACCTGCGCATCGTCGAGGCCGTGCTTTTCGCGGCGGCCGAACCAGTCGATCTCGCCTATGTGAAGAGCTTCCTGCCCGAGGGCGCCGAAGCCGAGCAATTGCTGGCCGATCTGCAGTCGAATTTCGCCAATCGCGGCGTCAATCTGGTCGAGGTGGCGGGCAAGTGGCTGTTCCGCACCGCGGATGATCTGGGCCACATCCTGCGCCGCGCAGCGACCGAGCAGCGCAAGCTCTCCAAGGCCGCCATGGAAACACTTGCCATCATCGCCTATCACCAGCCGATCACAAGGGCGGAAATCGAGGATATCCGCGGCGTGGCCATTTCCAAGGGCACGCTCGATATCCTCCTCGATATCGGCTGGGTGAAAATGCGCGGCCGCCGCAAGACCCCGGGCCGCCCCGTCACCTATGGCACGGCGGAAGCCTTCCTCGGCCATTTCGGCCTCAATGAAGTGGGCGATCTGCCAGGCTTGCAGGAACTTAAAGGAGCAGGGCTCCTCGAAGCCAACCTGCCACCGGGCTTCGACATCCCCAGCCCGCGCGGCGGCGGCGACCTGTCACCCGACGAAGACCCACTCGACGGCAGCGAAGTGGAACAACCCCTGGAGATGCACCTGCCGGAGCCGGCGGGGGAGTGAACTTTTATCCCTCTTCGCGTAGCGGTGAGGGCGGCGAGCGTCAGCGAGCGGGTGGGGCCGTGGCCCGGGCGAAGGCCCCCATCCGTCACACGCCGAAGACGGCGTGCGCCACCTTGTATGAGCGGATTTTGGTATCTTCGAATTTGGACGAGGATCGGTTCCGTCCCGCGAGGGATGGGCCGGCCTTGCGGTTGCAACCGCAAGGCCGGCGGCTGGTTGACGGATCGTGCGGACCACCAGGGCCATAGGGGCCGCCGGGAAGCGTGATCGCAATCAGTCTCTTTCCCGGACCCGGATGGTTGCCGGAACTTAAAGGTTCGCATTCGCAAGGGAGGGTCGAAAAAGATGGTTGATCTTAGCATGAAAGTGGCCGGTATCGATACCGCAAAGACGCAGTTGCATGTCTGCATCCTGCCGGGCGATGCCAAGCCTGTCTTCGGCAATGACGCCGCCGGAATTGCCGCCCTGGCGGCGGTCTGCCGCGATGCCGGAGTGAGCCGGGCGGGGATCGAGGCGGCCTCGATCTATCACCGGCCGGCGATGGCGGCATTGCGCTTGGCGGGCATTGCGGTTGCCGAGCTGCAACCGCGGCAAGTGAAGGCGTTTGCCGTGGCCGTGCTGAACTGGGCGAAAAGCGATCCCGCCGATGCCCGCGTCATCGCCAGGCTCGCCCAGATCGCCAAGAAAGTGCGGCCAGGCCTTGCGGCGAACATCGAGGCCTTGGCCGAAACCCTGACCTTTATCGAGCAACTCGAAGAACGCACCGCCTGGCTCAAGACAACGCTCGAGCGCTTCTCGCAAAAAGCCCATGTCCGGGCCATCACCGCCGGTATCAAGCGTCTGGAAAAGCAACGGCGCGCGGGTCTCGCCAAGCTCGAGGCGCGGATGCGCAAGGACGGCCAACTCGCCAACCGCCTCGACTTGCTGCTCAGCATTCCGGGGCTTGGCCAGCGCACCGCCATCGGCTTCCTGATCCGCATGCCCGAGCTT
>JANPCA010000480.1:0-2207 GCA_031430715.1 Hyphomicrobiales bacterium
GCCAACCACGCCTGGGCCTGGATGCGGCGCGGCTTTGGGCTGATCTATACGGGCAAACCCGAAGAGGCGCTTGCATCATTCGCGCGCGCTGAGCGCCTGTCGCCGCTTGATCCGTTCTCTTTCAATTTCCATGTGGGCATCGGGCTGGCGCATTTTGCGGCTGGGCGCTTTGCAGAAGCAGTGCGCTATCCGCAAATAGTCCTCGACGAACGCCCCGGCCTCACCTGGCCTTACCGCGATCTCGCAACCTTCCGCGCTCTTGCCGGCGATCTGCCGGGTGCCCGCGACGCACTGGCGCAATTCGTCTATCTGCGGCCGCCAATGACGCTGGCCTCGATTGCCGATGGGCTGAAGTTCATGGGCGGCGATCTTCTGAGCCGTTACCTCGAGGGCCTGCGCATGGCCGGCATGGAATGAGGCGGCGTTCCACGCGATGGAGTTTGTAAGTTGACGCTTGAAACAAAACCGGGGCTGCAGGCCGCCCGCGCCGCCCTGAAAGAGCGAAATCCCGCACTTGCACTCGACATCACCGGCCGCCTCATCAAGGACCGGCCGGCTTTCGCCGCCGCCTATCTGGTGCGCGCCGAAGCCCACTACCGGGTCCGGGATGGGCTCATGGGAATGTGCGCGCTGCTCGACGGTCTCGCCATCGAAGGCATCCCGCCGCCGCTCCTGGAGAAATTCGGCGCCCAGCTCTTGCTGCGGCTGCGGCTGGCCCTCGACACAAACTGGTTAGAGATCGAGGCCGTCATTCACGCCGCCGATCTGGTGCGCAAGGTGCCGGCCGCTGCGGCCACGGCGAAGCTGCTGGCGCTGATTAACGCCCATGACACCGAGGCTGCCCTGGCTTTTGCGGCCGGCCTCACAGCGCCTGAGCACTCGGCCGTCACCGTGCAACTGACCTCGCGCCTGCTGCTGAATGCCTGCCGCATCGACGAGGCGCTGGCGCTGTTGGCGGGCCATCTCGAGGGTCAGCAGGAACCGATCTATTTCGACGAAAATCTGGCCGCCATGGCCGAGTACCGCGAGAACCGTTTGCAGGGGCTTCGTGATCGGTCCATTTTTCCCCCTCGCTACAAGCTCGCCATCTGCGCGGCTCTCAAGAACGAGGCGGATGATCTGGCCGAATGGGTTGCCCATCACGCAGCCCTTGGCGTCGAAGCTTTCTACCTCTACGACAACGACTCAACGGATGCGACGCCCGCCATTCTCGATGCGCTGTCGGAACGCTATACCATCATCCGCCACAAGATTTCCGCGCAACCGGCCCAGGCACTTGCTTACCGGCACTTCTTCCAGGTGCACCGTTTCGAGGCCGAATGGGTGGCGATGATCGACGGCGATGAATTCATCAACCCGGTTGCGGGCAACGATCTGCAGGGGCTGCTTGACCGCGGCGAGGACTGCGCGGGGATCGCCATCAACTGGGCAATCTTCGGATCGTCGGGACTGGAAACGAAGCCCGAGGGGCTCTGTATCGAAGCCTTCAACCGGCGCGGAGCGGATGGACATGCCGCCCACGCCTATATCAAGAGTATCGTGCGGCCCCACCGGGTGGTGAGATATAGCGGCCCGCACCAGCAACTCCTGTTCGGCCATTACGAGGATCCCGAAGGCAACAGGGTTTTTCCCCTGGCAAAGCGGGTGTATCCGCCGCGCCTGGGTCTCGTCAGGCTGCATCACTACGCCATCAAGTCGCGCGAACAATCGGACCGGAAGCTGGCCCGCGGCCGTCCCATCGCCGCGGGCAACCGCGCCAAATTCCGCGACCAGTCCTATGTGGAGTGGAACGACATCAACGAAGTCGACGACACATCGATGCACCGTTTCGCGCCCGCCGTTCGCGCCGCACTGAGCGAAATCAGAGTTAAGTAATAGCCGCGGCCAGATGAAGCGCGTTTTTCGGTGATGAGGTTGAATGGGTTAAGAGCCACCTTTTGTGGCGTCTGGCATCTGCCCACTACAGCCCCAACGCCTTGGCTTCGTTCCACAACCCGTCCATCTCGTCGAGACTCGACTGCGCCGCCTGTTTGCCCTCAGCCGCCAATCGCGCTTCGATATGGGCGAAGCGGCGGATGAATTTTTCGTTGGTGCCGCGCAGCGCCGCCTCGGGGTCGATTCCCAAGTGGCGCGCCACATTGGCCATGGCGAAGAGGATATCGCCAAATTCCCCGGCCTTCCTGTCGTCCGGCGCGGCGCGGAATTCG
>JANPCA010000481.1:0-4062 GCA_031430715.1 Hyphomicrobiales bacterium
CGGAACCGTTGCGGGTTTGGCGGCAGGCGGAGATTCGGGCGGCGGCGCGTCGGTCTTGGCGGGTGGCGTTTTGACGACAACCGTTTCCGCCGGGGTTTCGACGGCAGGCGCTGGTGCATCCACTTTCAGCGCTTCGGCCACGGGGGCCGGCGCCTCCACTTCCGGCGCCACGGCGACGGGGGCTGGTGCTTCCACCTCCGGTGCCACGGCGACGGGGGCCGGCGCTTCCACCTCCGGTGCCACGGCAACGGGGGCCGGCGCCTCCACCTTCGGTGCTTCGGCGACGGGCGCCGGCGCTTCGAAGACGGGGACCATTACCTCGGCGGCGGGCACTTCCAGCACCGGAGTTTCGGCTACCGCAGCAGCGGGCGGATTATCGGTGGGCGCAGAGGCTTCGGCCCGGGGAGCCGCCTCTTCGACCGCGGCAGGGGGAGCGGTTTCGGCGGCGGCGACTGGCGGCTCGATGGCAGGCGCCACCGGTTCGGGCGATTTGGCCTGTTCGGAAACAGCAATGGTCTCCGGCGCCTTCGTCATCCATTGGTCCCGGGTCAGGCCCGCGATACCCGCCACCGCCGCGACCGCCAGGCCCGTCAACACCAAAACCGGATTCTTTTTCATCTTTACGCCGTTCCTAAACAACATCCGCCTGTGGCGAATGGCCCCTTCGCTATGAAGGTGTCAGGGTCTTAATAAGGCCCCCGTCACAATTCTGCAAAGATTCGCAGCGGATTTCTTGGCCTTTGGGCGGGGTGAATCGTCGCGTTTTCCCGCTTTTCGGAGATTTTTCATGAGTCCAGCCCGGAAACTCTGCGTCTACTGCGGCTCCGGCAGCGGCCGGAACCCAGCTTATGTGGAGGCGGCCCGGTCGCTCGGCAAGGCCATGGCGGAGGCCGAGATCGGCCTCGTCTACGGCGGCGGAAGCCTGGGGCTGATGGGCGAAGTGGCCCGCAGCGTGATCGACAACTCGGGCCATGTCACCGGCATCATCCCGGAATTCCTGGCCAGCCGCGAGCGCATGCTGACGGAGGTCAACGAACTCGTCGTCACCGCCGACATGCATGCGCGCAAGATGGCGATGTTCGCCCGCTCAAGCGGTTTCGTGGCCCTTCCCGGCGGCTTGGGAACGCTCGAGGAACTGGCCGAAATTTCCACCTGGGCGCAGCTCGGCCAGCATCAGAAGCCGATCATCCTGTGCAACATCGAAGGCTACTGGGATCCGCTCGTCACCCTTCTGGACCATATGCGGGCTGAGAAATTCATCCGCGCCGAACTCGAATTCAAAATGGATGTGGTGACCGGCGCCAAGGACGTCGTGCCCGCCTTCGAATACCGCATGAAGGCAAGTCCAGACCGGGTGCCGGAGCATCCGCTGATCAACAAGCTCTAGACCGGTTCCATCTCCTGGCGGCGGTTGCGCTCGTCGCGGACAGCGGAGATTGAGAAGATCGCCAGCGCCACCCAGATGATGGCGAAGGATACGAGCTTCATGAAATCCAAGTGTTCGCCGAAGATGAAGACGGCGGTCAGGAACACCAGGGATGGCGAGATATATTGCAGCAGGCCAGCCGTCGAATAGCGGATGCGGCGGATCGAGGAGGTGAACAGCGTCAGCGCGGCGGTCGTCATCACGCCGCAGCCCATCAGCATCAGCGTATCGAAAGTCGTTGTGCCGAACTGCGCCTCGCCCTTCGAGACCAGCCAGGCTTGCGCGCCGAGCAGCGGAACCGCGATGATCGCCACCTCGATGAAGAAGCCCTGCGTCGGACCCACGGGGATGGTTTTCCTGAGGAACCCATAGAGGCAGAAAGTCGCGGCGAGCGTCAGTCCGAGCCAGGGGATAGCGCCCAGTGCCAGGGTCTGGATCAGCACGGCGGTAACGGCCAATGCCAATGCCACGACCTGCGGCCGGTTGAAGCGTTCGCCCAGGAACAGGTAACCCATCACGACGTTGAGCAGCGGATTGATGAAATAGCCGAGGCTCGATTCGAGCGTGCGGCCTTCCTGGATCGACCAGATATAGAAACCCCAGTTGAAGACGATGAGGCTGGAGGTCAGTGTCAGGATGGCGAGATTGCGCGGGTTCGTCACGGCCTTCCAGACATCGCCCCATTGCCCCAGATACCAGACGATCAGGGCGGCAATGGGCAGGGACCACAATCCGCGATGCACAGCGATCTCGATGGGCGAGATGTGCCTCATGAAACCAAAATAGACCGCCATGCCGCCCCAGACGAGGTGCGCCAGAACGGCGAGCAACACGCCCTTTTCGGCATTGGTTAGGGTGCGCGGCAGGGGGCTCTCGTGGGCAATCGACATGGCAGCCGTTTAGACGCTTGGGCCCCCGCCCGCAAACCCGCATCGGACATGGTTTGCATGCCGGTCGCGCATGTCAGGTGGCGGGCACGCGATCGCGCACCAGTTTGTAGGTGATCGAATCGGAGAGCGCCTGAAAGGAGGCATCGACGATGTTGGGCGAAACGCCGACCGTGAACCAGCGGTTACCCTCGCCGTCACGGCTCTCGATCAGAACCCGCGTCGTGGCGCCGGTGCCACCATTGAGGATACGGACCTTGTAGTCGACCAGTTCGAGATCATCGATATAGGGTTGGAATTTGCCCAGGTCCTTGCGCAGCGCCACGTCGAGCGCATTCACCGGGCCGTTGCCCTCGCCCGCATTCAAATAAATCTGGCCATCGACCTTTACTTTCACGACGGCCTCGGAGATCATCTCCTTGCCGCGCTCCTCGACGATGACGCGGAAGGACAGGACATCGAAATATTTTGGCACGGTGCCGAGCGCCCGGCGGGCCAATAATTCGAACGAGGCATCAGCACCGTCATAGGCATAGCCCTGTTGTTCACGTTCCTTGACATCGCGCAGCAGGCGATCGAGGCGCGGGTCGTCCTTCGCCACCGCCAGGCCGATGCGCTGCAGGGCGGCCAACAGGTTGGATTTGCCGGCCTGATCGGAGACCAGCATCTGACGGAGGTTGCCCACGGTTTCGGGCGGCACGTGCTCGTAGGTCTCAGGTTCCTTGAGGATCGCCGAGGCGTGAATGCCGGCCTTGGTGGCGAAGGCGCTCTTGCCCACATAGGGGCTTTGCGCGTTGGGCGGGCGGTTCAGCAATTCGTCAAAAGCGCGCGACACGTGGGTGAGTTCCTTGAGGCGCTCGCGGCCCACGCCGGTTTCGAAACGCTCCTTGTACTGAGGTTTCAGCACCAGGGTCGGAATGAGCGACACAAGATTGGCATTGCCGCAGCGTTCGCCGATGCCGTTGAGCGTCCCTTGAATCTGCCGCACCCCGGCATCGACGGCGGCCAAGGAATTGGCCACCGCCTGCTCGGTGTCATTGTGGGCATGGATGCCGAGATGGGAGCCCGGCACCGATTTCGTCACGGTACGGACGATTTCGGCAACTTCGCCCGGCAGCGTGCCGCCATTGGTGTCGCAGAGCACCACCCAGCGGGCACCAGCCTTGTAAGCTTCCTCCGCGCAGGCCAGGGCATAGGCGGGATTGGCCTTGTAGCCATCGAAGAAATGCTCGCAATCGATCAGCACCTCCTTGCCCTGGCCAAGCGCCGCCTTGACCGTCTGGCGGATCGACAGCAGGTTCTCCTCGTTGCTGCAGCCCAGCGCCACGCGCACATGGTAATCCCAGGACTTGGCGACAAAGCAGATGGCCTTGGCTTTCGCCGTGAGCAGGGTCTGCAGGCCGGCATCGTTCGACACCGAGCGCCCGGCCCGCTTGATCATGCCGAACGCGGTGAAGGCCGCCTTCATGGGCCGGGCTTCGGCAAACAGTGCCGTATCGGTGGGATTGCCACCGGGATAGCCACCCTCGATATAATCGATGCCGATCTGGTCGAGAAGAGCGATCACCGCCAGCTTGTCTTCCAGCGAAAAATCGACGCCCGGCGTCTGCTGGCCATCGCGGAGCGTGGTGTCGAAGAGATAGAGGCGTTCACGGGTCATGCTTGTTTGCTTTCGAGGGCTTCGAGAATGGCGATCATCGTTCCATCCAACGCCTGAAACACATCCACATTCCAGAAGCGCAGCACGCG
>JANPCA010000482.1:0-2717 GCA_031430715.1 Hyphomicrobiales bacterium
ATGTGGTGTTCGGCAAGGCGGGCGGTTTTACGGCCAACATCGACCTGTCCACTCTCAACGGCAGCAATGGCTTCCAGATCAGCGGCGAGGCAGCTGGCGATAGAAGCGGCTGTTCAGTCTCATCGGCCGGTGATGTCAACGGCGACGGCTTCGATGATGTGATCGTTGGGGCGGAAGAGGCCGATCCGAAGGGCACATACAGCGGCGCCAGCTATGTGGTGTTCGGCAAGGCGGGCGGTTTTGCGGCCAATTTCGACCTATCCGCACTCAGCGGTAGCAATGGCTTCCAGATCAGCGGTGAAGTAGCGGATGACAAAAGCGGTCAATCTGTTTCTTCCGCCGGTGATGTCAATGGCGACGGCTTCGATGACCTGATCGTTGGGGCGTATGAGGCCGATCCGCACGGCAACTGGAGCGGCGCCAGCTACGTGATTTTCGGCCATCGGCCGCTCACCTCGGTCACCATCATCGGAACCGACATCGCCCAGACCAGCAATGGCGGCTACCGTTCCGACACGATCCATGGAAATGGCGGTGCCGATCGCCTGATCGGCTGGGAGGGCGCCGACAGCCTCGACGGCGGAGCGGGCGCTGACGAGATGCTCGGTGGGTCTGGGGCCGACTTTCTCAGCGGCGGCATTGGCGCTGACAGCCTGCGCGGTGACAACGGCAGCGATGTATTGCGCGGCAACGCCGATAACGACACGCTCGTTGGTGGCATGAAGCGCGACACCTTGGTGGGTGGCGAAGGCGACGATATCTTCAGGTACGGCGCTCTCAATGAACGGGGAGACACGATCACCGACTTCGAGGGCGCTGGCGTTGCCGGTGGCGACGAGATCGATTTCTCGGCGATCGACGCCATCGCGGGCGGGGGCGACGATGCCTTCGTGTTCGGCGGCACCACCGCGACGGCCCATGGCGTCTGGTATCGGGCATCCGCCGGTAGGGTAACGGTCTTCGCCGACAGCGATGGCGACACCTCGACCGCCGAAATGGCACTCTTCCTCACCGGCGTCACCAGCCTGATCCAGAGCGACTTCATTCTCTGAACGAAGCTCCATTTTCGGCCAAGCATCTGCCCAATTTTCGCACGGCGCGGCTGCCATGCCGATGCAAATGGCCAAGCGGCTTGCGGCGCTATGTGGGCATGCTATCCTTGGCGGCACATTCATGAAACCCTGGCCTCCATGACAAAGTTCGAGCGGCGCCTGGCACCGATCGTGTCCCTCGATGTGGAGGGCTATTCCCGGCTCGTCCAGCGCGACGAGGCGGCGACCCTCAATCTCGTGCAGCAATTGTTCATGGGGCCGGTGGCCGGCACCATCGCCGAGCATGGCGGCGTCATCTTCAAGACCATGGGCGATGGCGTGCTGGCCGAATTCAAGAGCGTGGTGGCCGCCGTCGAGTGGACCGCGAGGCTGCAGCGGCAATTACACGACAGGCCGATCTCCGCACCCGGCAATGAAACCCTGCAGCTGCGCGCCGGCATCATCCTGGCCGATGTCATGATGGAGGGTTCGGACCGTTTCGGCAGCGGCGTCAATCTCGCCGTGCGCGTGCAGGGCTGCGCGCCGCCGGGCGGCATGGCGATCTCCAAGTGGATGCATGAATACCTGGCGGGCAAGGTCGACCTCGCCTTCACCGACATCGGTTCCCAGGAACTGAAGAACATCGCCGGCAGCGTGCGCATCTTCATCTGGCATCCCGACGCCAATGCCCAGCAGCGCCTGGCCACCGATCTTGCCGGCCGGACGCGGCAGCAGACACCATCGGCCACGCGGCCCTCGGTCGTGGTGCTGCCCTACGACAATATGTCGGCCGATCCCGAGCAGGCCTATTTCGCCGACGCGGTGGTCGAGGAGATCACCGCCACCTTGTCGCGCATCGGCGATTTCACCGTGGTGGCGCGCAATTCGGCCTTTGCCTACAAGGGCCGCAACCTCGACGTGCGCCAGATCGGGCGCGAACTCGGGGTTCGTTACGCGGTCGAGGGTAGCGTCAGGCGCGGCGGCGACCGGGTGCGCATCACCTCCCAGCTGATCGAGACCGATACCGGCGCCCATATCTGGGCGGGCAAGGCCGAAGGGGTGATCTCGGAACTCTTCGACCTCCAGGACCGCATCGCTGAAATGGTGGCGGGTGCTGTCTACCCTTCGGTGCGCAAGGCCGAAATCGAGCGGGCGCGCATGAAGCGGCCCGACAGCCTCGAGGCCTATGACCTGGTGATGCGCGCCCTGCCGCATCTCTGGGCGCACCGCATGCATGAGAATCCGGAGGCCATCGCACTGCTCGGGAGGGCCCTGGCCCTCGATCCCAATTACGGGCTGGCGGCGGCACTGTGCGCCTGGGCCCATGCCCAGCAGATCGTTTACAATTGGACGGACGACATCGACGGCGAACGCCGCAAGGGCCTCGCCCTGATCGAGCGCGCCGCCCGCCATATCGGCGAGGAGGCCACGGGGCTAACCGCGCTCGGCACCGCCATCATGCTGCTCGAAGGCAATGCGCCGCGCGCCCTCGGCTTCATCGAGCGGGCGCTGCGGGCCGATTCGAACCATGCCTGGGCCTGGATGCGGCGCGGCTTCGGGTTGATTTATGTCGGCCAGCCGGAAGATGCTTTGGTCTCCTTCGCGCGCGCCGAACGCCTGTCGCCGCTCGATCCCTTCGCCTTCAACATGCATATCGGCATCGGGCTTGCCCATTTCGCGGCGGGG
>JANPCA010000483.1:0-9196 GCA_031430715.1 Hyphomicrobiales bacterium
GCAGCTATCATCCGCGCCGCCGAGGGGCCAAAGAGCTTGGCGAATTCCGGGTCCTGCTGCACGGTGCCGGGGCCACCCTCGCAGCACACATGGGTGTTGAGGCAGATGACATGATCGCTCTCGGCCATCACCATGTGCAGATCGTGGCTGACCATCAGGATGCCGCAGCCATGGCGCTTTCTCAAGGCGGAAATGAGCTCATACATCTTGGCCTCGCCCATGAAGTCGACGGCCTGCACTGGCTCGTCGAGCACCAGCAGCGAGGGCTTGCGCAACAGGGCGCGGGCCAGTAACGCGCGCTGCATTTCGCCCCCTGAGAGCCTTGCCACGCTGGCCTCCTTCAGATGCGCAATACCGGTTTCCTCAAGAGCCGCATCGATCTCCTCCTCCGCGGGCTTCAGGGTGAGCGACAGCAGGCGGCGCACGTCGAGCGGTACATTGGGGGTCAGCGGAAAGCGTTGCGGCACATAGCCGATGCGTAGGTCCTTCGAGCGCACGATCTGGCCCGAAGTCAGCGGCTGCAGGCCCAGCATGCAGCGCACCAGGGTCGATTTCCCCGCCCCGTTCGGGCCGATCACCGTGACGATCTCGTTCATTCTGACATCGATGTTCACATGATCGAGAATGGTCCGGCCCGCGATGGTGAGGCCTGCGTCGCGGGCGCTCAGGATGGCGTTGTGGGCTTTGAGCATCAGGAGGCCCCGGCGCAGGCGGCGCAACGGCCCGATACTTCGACCACGCTGCGCTGACCCACGAAGCCATGCCCATTGGCTGCCGTCTCGAGGGCGGCAAACACCTCCGGCACATCGAGTTCCGCCACCAGTCCACAGGCCTCGCAGACCAGTAGGGCGGCTGGTTCGCCCTCGTGGGGGTGGGAGCAGGCGACGAAGGCATTGCGGCTTTCGATCTTGTGGACGAGGCCATGGGCCAGCAGGAAATCGAGCGCCCGGTAGACGGTGATGGGCGCGGGCCGTGGGCCCTGCCCCGCCATGCGCTCGATGATATCATAGGCGCCCACCGCCGAATGGCTCAGAGCCACGCAGTTCAGGATATCGCGGCGCTGGCCGGTCAGCTTCGAGCCGCGCCGGCCACAGGTCCGCTCGGCCCGCGACAGGAGTTCGGCGGTGCATTGGTCGTGATTATGGTGTGGCTCGGGGAAGGACATGATGTTACATTATAACACGCTTGCCCGGCGGTCCAGTTCCATTCACCATGGCTTGAGTCACAGGGAGATCAACATGACCGGCACCGCCAAAGCCACCGTCCATATCGACAACGAGAAGGTGATCGTCACCGAGTACCGTTTCGCGCCGGGCGCCAATACCGGCTGGCACCGGCATGGCCATGATTATGTCGTGGTGCCGCTGATGGATGGCAGGGTGCGGCTCGAGACGCCCGATGGACCGGCCGAAGCTGAAATGAAGAGTGGCGTTCCCTATTTCCGCCAGGCCGGAGTCGAGCATGATGTGATCAACGCCAATGATACGGAATACGCCTTCATCGAAATCGAATTGAAGTGACCGTTCAAGCCTGGTTCATGTGCGGCGGCTTACGAATTGTGCCAGGTTCAAATCTGCCAAGTGTGAGTCCGTCCCATGATCCGCCGCCCCTCCGCCGATATCGCCGCCGCAGCCACTACCGAAGCAACTGAGACGCTCCTCGGCCGCTTCCTGCTCCGCATGCCCTCGGCCAAGACCCTGGGCGACCGGGAGATGGGGCCATTTCTGAACAGCTCTTCGCTCTCGGGCCTCGCCTGCACCAAAGCCAAGCACGGCTTCCGCATCAGCCGGAAACCCGTCAAGACGCGCTGACGATGCGCGTCCTCTTCGCCGCGGTTCTGGCCGTCTTTGCCTCGCCCGCCCTCGCGGGCGGCCTGCAATTCCAGACGCCGTCCGGAAATATTGGCTGTGTCTATGAGCCGGACGCTGCCGATCGCCTGCTGTGCATCCGTCTGAAACCCACGGTGCTGTCCATCATCCTCACCCGTGACGGCGCGGACCATGGGCCGGCCGAATATGAGGGCGAGGTGTGGTTCCCGAAACATGCGCCCGTGCTGGCTTATGGCGAGTCCCGCTCCGTCGGGCCATACAAATGCACCTCGGAGCGCTCCGGGCTGACCTGCATACGCGGCGGACACGGCTTCACCGCCAGCCGCAAGGGCATCGTCACGCACTGAATTTCCGGCTGGCGGGATTTATCGGGGGGAACTAGCGCTGTCATGGTGCCAGATGCTAGCCTAGTAAGCTGGTATCGCCACATCCCGCTTGAAGGACAGCCCCAATGAAGATGACGACCGAGGAAGCCTTTGTGAAAGTTTTGCAGATGCATGGGATCGAACATGCCTTCGGCATCATCGGTTCGGCCTTCATGCCCATTTCAGACCTGTTCCCCAGGGCCGGCATCACCTTCTGGGACTGCGCGCACGAAGGCTCGGGCGGCATGATGGCCGACGGCTTCACCCGGGCGTCCGGCAAGATGTCCATGATGATCGCCCAGAATGGGCCGGGCATCACCAATTTCGTGACCCCGGTCAAAACCGCCTACTGGAATCATACACCCCTTCTGCTGGTGACACCGCAAGCCGCCAACCGCACCATCGGCCAGGGCGGCTTCCAGGAGGTCGAGCAGATGGCCCTGTTCAAGGACATGGTCTGTTATCAGGAAGAGGTGCGCGATCCCTCCCGCGTGGCGGAAGTGCTGAACCGCGTCATCATGAATGCCAAGCGCCTGTCGGCGCCGGCGCAGATCAATTTCCCACGCGACTACTTCACGCAAGTGATCGACATCGAGCTGCCGAGCATCGTCGACTTCGAGCGGCCCGCGGGCGGCGAGGAAGCAATCGCCGCGGCTGCGAAGCTCCTTTCCGAAGCAAAGTTTCCGGTCATCCTCAACGGTGCGGGCGTGGTCATCGGCGGAGCCATCCCGGCTTCGAGGAAACTTGCCGAGCGTCTCGATGCGCCGGTCTGTCTCGGCTACCAGCACAATGACGCGTTTCCCGGTTCGCATCCGCTGTTTGCCGGCCCCCTGGGCTACAACGGTTCCAGGGCGGCGATGGAACTCATCAAACAGGCCGATGTCGTGCTGGCGCTCGGCACGCGTCTCAATCCGTTTTCGACGCTTCCCGGCTATGGCCTCGACTACTGGCCGAAGGATGCGAAGATCATCCAGGTCGACATCAATCCCAATCGCATCGGCCTCACCAAGAGAGTAGCCGTCGGAATCGTTGGAGACGCGAAGAAGGTGGCAGAGGGAATTCTCGCCAAGCTGTCGCCGTCCGCCGGTGACGCTGGCCGCAAGGAGCGCAAGGAATTGATCGGCCTCACCAAGTCGCGCTGGGCACAACAGCTCTCCAGCATGGACCATGAACAGGACGATCCGGGCACCAGCTGGAACGAGCGGGCCCGCGCCGCCAAGCCGCAATGGATGAGCCCGCGCATGGCCTGGCGCGCCATCCAGGCGGCGTTGCCCAAGAACGCCATCATCTCGTCCGACATCGGCAACAACTGCGCCATCGGCAACGCCTACCCAAGCTTCGAGGAGGGCCGCAAATATCTCGCACCCGGCCTGTTCGGCCCTTGCGGCTATGGCTTGCCGTCAATCGTTGGCGCCAAGATCGGCCGCCCCGATGTACCGGTGGTTGGCTTTGCCGGCGACGGCGCCTTCGGCATCGCCGTCACCGAACTGACCGCCATCGGCCGCAAGGAATGGCCTGCCATCACCATGGTTGTCTTCCGCAATTATCAATGGGGGGCCGAGAAGCGCAATTCGACGCTGTGGTATGACGACAATTTCGTCGGCACCGAGCTCGACGATGACGTGTCCTATGCCGGCATCGCCAAGGCCTGCGGGCTGCAGGGCGTCCAGTCGCGAACCATGGAGCAACTCCGCGATGCGCTAACGAAAGCAATCGAGGACCAGATGAAACATGACAAGACGACGCTCATCGAAGCGATGATCAACCAGGAACTGGGCGAACCCTTCCGCCGCGACGCCATGAAGAAGCCGGTGGCGGTGGCGGGTATAAGTAAGGATGACATGCGGCCGCAGACGGGGGCGTGATTATTTTCCTTCTCCCGCATGCGGGAGAAAGTGGCGCGAAGCGCGCCGGATGAGGGTCTGTGCGGAGACTCCCCTCTCCCGTCATGCGTTCCGCATGACACCCTCTCCCGCAAGGGGAGAGGGAAGAGGTGTTGCATGAAACTACTCGTCCTCAATGCTGGTTCCTCGTCGCTGAAATTCGCGGTCTTCGGCGGCGATCTCTCGCTCGTGCTGAAAGGCCAGGTCTCCGGCATTGGCTCAAGGCCGCATCTCGAGGCCGGCGCCCAAGCGTCGCGGGACGTGCCGCATGTCACCTCACCCAGTGAAGCCCTGTTGGTGGCCGCCGAATGGCTTTCGGACAATGGCCACGAGCCAGCCCGCTTCAACGGCATCGGCCATCGCATCGTGCATGGCGGCACGCGCTATGTGACGCCTGTCGCGGTCAACGACGCCATTCAACACGACCTTGAGGCGCTGCGCGCCCTGGCGCCGCTGCATCTGCCCTTCGGGCTCGGCGTCTTGAAGGAGATGCGCCGGGTTGCGCCGCAGGTGCCGAACATCGCCTGCTTCGACACGGCTTTTCATGCCACGCAACCGGAACTGGCGACCAGGCTGCCGATCCCGCGGGCCT
The DNA here is from genome assembly GCA_031430715.1 of Hyphomicrobiales bacterium. Lineage (GTDB taxonomy): Bacteria > Pseudomonadota > Alphaproteobacteria > Rhizobiales > Aestuariivirgaceae > Aestuariivirga. Next base: position 4,670 of record JANPCA010000483.1, read on the forward strand.
ATTTCGACAAGGGTTATCGCCGCTATGGCTTCCACGGCCTCAATTACCAGCATGTCGTCGATGCCCTTCCCCAACAATCGGGCCGACCCCTGCCCCGCCGCCTGCTCGCCGCGCATCTGGGTTCGGGCGCTTCCATGTGCGCCATCCTGGACAGCAGAAGTGTGGCCACCACCATGGGCTTTTCCACCGCCGATGGGCTGGTTATGGGTACGCGCACCGGCTCGATCGATCCCGGCGTGCTGGTGGCCCTGATGCGCGACGAGCATCTGTCGCTCGATCAGCTCGAAGACTTACTGTACCGTCGGAGCGGGTTGCTGGGCCTCTCCGGCATTTCGCCCGACATGCGCGTGCTGCTGGCCTCGGACCGCAGCGAGGCCATTGAGGCGGTGGATTACTATTGTTACTCGGCCGCCCGCCATGCGGCTTCCCTGGTGCCGGCCATGGGCGGACTCGACGCCATCGTTTTCACCGGCGGCGTCGGCGAGAACGCAGGCCCTGTGCGGGACCGCATCATGAGCCATCTCAAGTGGCTGAACGTGCCGGGTGATCAGGTCCACGTGGTGCCCGCCAACGAGGAACTGACAATTGCCAGGAATGTCTTGGGGCTGCTTTAACTTGGTTTCCAACGCACGGTCCGGACCTCTCCTGGGCAGCTCCATGCTTCGAAATATGCAGCCGCCAAAATCGCCTGCACATGCAATTCTTCGCTGCCGATGTTCTGAAAGCCATGTATGACACCAGAAGGAATGATGACGGATTCTTCGGCGTTCAGAACGAGCAGCGTTCCGCCGAACTGAACCTCCATCTTCCCACTGAGGACCAGGAGGATCTCCTCCACGTCATGACGGTGTAGGGGCGCGCCCGTTCCGGGGCGGCACCATTGCTCGAAAATACACAACGCTTTTGCGCCGTTTAGCGCCGACACGCACATGCGGGTAAAGACACCCGGCCGCCATTCCTCCATGGGGTTACCTTGCTGCAGAATATGGCTCATGATCAGTCTCCGGTTCGTGTGAACTTTACAGCAGCGACATCGCCAGCAAAAGCACCCCCGCCGCCACGATGTCATCGACCGTGGCGCCGCGCGACAGGTCCGATACCGGTTGCGCGAAGCCCTGCAGGATGGGGCCAATGGCCTGCGCGCCGCTCAAATACTGCGTCAGCTTGTAAGCAATGTTTCCGGCATCGAGGTCGGGGAACACCAGGACATTGGCGCGGCCCGCGACGTCTCCAGGTTCAATCACTTTTTTGGCGGCGGCCCTGGGTGACAGTGCCGCATCGCCCTGCAATTCGCCATCGATCTTGAGAAGCGGCGCCTTCCGCCGAGCAATACGCAAGGCTTCGATCACCTTGTCCGCGTCGGGATGGCTGCCGCTGCCTTTCGTCGAAAAGGAAAGCAGCGCCACGCGCGGTTCCTCGTTGAGAAACGTGGCGGCACTCGCCGCCGACACAATCGCGATATCGGCCAGTTGCGCCGCATCGGGCTGCACATTGACGGCGCAGTCGGCGAAGACCAGCCGCCGCTCCGGCCATTGCATGAGAAAGAAACTCGACGGCGTTGCGATGCCGGGCGCCAAGCCAATGGTCATCAGCGCCGCCTCGATCACCCGGGCCGTCGGGTTCGCGGCACCGGCGAGCATGGCGGATGCTTCACCTGCCGCCACCATGGCGCCGGCGCGATAGAGCGGCTTTCGCAGCAGGCGCGCCGCCATGCCATCCGTCATCTTGGCGCGCTTTTCCCGCACAAGTGCGATATGCCGCAGGTCAGCCTCCGGCACGTCCGAAACGAAAACGATGGGCCAGGCAAGGTCTTCCTCCCGGAGCCGCGCTGCCGCGGCGCGGATGCGTTCGTCTTCGCCTTCCGGCATCACGAGCTTCAGTTTCCTGCCCCTGATCTTGGCCTTGGCTTCGTCAATCAAGCCCATCGCGTATCACCCTTTGAACAGCGCCATGTCAGCAGAAGCAAAGTCCGAAATCCACCGCGGACTGAACGATACCGATTTCGCGCGTTTTGCCACGGCTTTCTTCGATGCCTCAGCGCCGCATTCGCGCCTGAGCGGCCCGGCATGAGTATAAATAGCGATTTATATCAAAATGTTAATTATGGCGCGAGCGGCTTCGCATCCAGTCATCATGGGTTGGACCCCGTGGTGACTCGTGCGTCCGCAGAACGGGATATTGATCCGTCTACTGACGTTTAGCGGAGGCTTGGCATCGCCGCCCTATTTACTCCTGAGGCGGAGGCCGAGGAAAAAACCTCAATTCCGCCCCCTCCCCGCCACATTCTCACAGCATGTTACACTCTGTTAACCATGTGATCTCCCGGTGAAACAACACGCGGAGATTGAGACAGCGGGACGGCTGGACAGCAACATGGAGAGACAGGGGACGATCAGAGTCAAAGTAGTTGCGTTGCCGCGCTGAGCGGCATTCACGCTTGATCGAAGCCATGCCCGCCACGGCGGTGCCGTGGCCCACGACGATGTCCATCGGACGAGGAGCACCGACATGACGAATCCCATACGCCGTGACGATCCCAATATCGGCAATGATGCGGAACTCACTCAGGACCAGACCGCCGCAGGCGAGCCGAGCTGGTTCTTCGATGGCGCCAATCAGCCCACACGGGAGGAATTGATGGCGCGTTACCGCAAGCATTTCAATCTGCCGGACGACGGCATTTCGTTGGCGCCGCGGCGGCAGCCTGCCAGCCTGGCTCCGGGCTACCGCGACCTCATCGCCGCACCGCGGACGGCCGGGCGGCTGCAGTTTCCGTCCACCCTGCATGGCGAGGAGAGGCGTGATCCCGTTCATGCCGAAATGGCTCATCAGTCCGGTCATGGTCTTCACAGGACTTACATTCTGGCCGCTCTCGGCGCCATGCTGGCCGGTGGCTCCATCGGATTTGTGGCTTCGCAGGCCCACACCATCAAGCTTCAAGCGATGGCTGCGTTCGGCTATTTGACACCGGACTCCGCCACACAAAGCGGCACCACCGTGCCCCAAACCGCGACAGCGGCCGTTGCCGCGAAAAAGCCCGTCGCCACCGCCAGCCTCCAAGTGGAGGACGCATCGGGCCGCGTCGGCAGCCTCATCCCGCTGATATTGCGCGCCGAACCCGCCATGGCCGAGCAGGATCTGCTGCTGAAGATCTCGGGCCTCCCCGACAGGGCCTATCTCACGTCGGGCCGCAAGCAGACGGACAAGGTGTGGTCACTCAGCATCGCCGATCTGAAGGACGTTAAGCTGATGGTGACGGGCCCCGGCCAGCCGGAAATCAATGTCGCGGTTGCGGCCTTCGAACGCGGCAGCGGCGAACTCGCGGCACCGGTCAAGACGATGACCATCGCGCTCACCGATGCGGTGATCGTGCCCACCGCATCGCCACCACCACAATCGCATTTCTCAGGCCCAAACGGTGTCCGGGCCGATCTGCCCTCGCCAATCCCGGTGCCGATGAACATGGGGCTGACCCTGGCAGCGCTGCGGAGCGCATCGCAGGATCTGGTGTCCGAGGGTGACATCAAGCTCAAGACCGGCGATGCCGCCCAGGCCCGCCGGATCTATGAGCGGGCCTGGTCGAGCGGATCGGCGGAGGGCGCCATGGCCCTGGCCCGCAGCTTCGATCCCATCGTGCTGGCGCAATTGCGCGTCAAGGGCGTTACACCGAACCGGACCCAGGCGCTCTACTGGTACGGGCGTGCCGCAGGTGCCGGCCACAAGGAGGCTTACGCCGCCATCGTTCGGCTCAAGGTGAAGCCTTGAGGCTTCAACTCGACGGCTTGCCGAATAGTGCCGCGTAGAGCTTGCGGTCACGGCCATAGACATCGGGCCGGAACTCGATGCCGTTGGCACCTTCGAAGGCGGTGGAATAGATGAGATGCACGGGGATTTTCCGGGCGAGTGGAACGCGTGTTGTCTTGCCGCCGGCCAGTGCCGCGTCGATCTTGGCCCTGGGCCAGCCCACGATGCCGCCGACAATCCGGTAGGCAAGGTCGATCGGCCTTGAGAGGCGGATGCAGCCATGGCTGAAGGCCCTGGCCGTCTGTAGGAATTTATCCTTGGAAGGCGTGTCGTGGAGGTAGATGTTGTGCGGGTTTGGCAGCATGAACTTCACCTTGCCAAGCGCGTTTTTGGGACCGGGACGCTGGCGGAACGTGAACGGAAACTTGCCCGGACCATAGGCCTGCCAGTTGATGGCGCCCCATGAGGCGAGACTGCCGTTCATAAAGACATCGAAATCAGCGGCATAGGCAAAGGGATTTGCCTTGAGCTTCGGCAGCATTTCCTTGGTGGCGATCGAATAGGGTACGGTCCAGGTCGGATTGATTTCGACATATTCGAGTTCGTCGGAAAACTCCGGCGTCTGAGTGGCGACAGCACCCACCACCACGTTCATGCGTTCGGCGATTCCGGCCCCTTCCACCTCCTGCAATTCGAAGGCGGCGAGATTGACCATGAAGTGATGCTCGCCCAAGGCTTCCGGCATCCAGCGCCAGCGTTCCATGTTGAGCATGATCTGGCGGG
>JANPCA010000484.1:0-2923 GCA_031430715.1 Hyphomicrobiales bacterium
CGCTTTCGTCGCGAAGCACCGTTCGATCTGGCCGCTCCTCGGGAAAATGGTCCACTGGACCATTTTCCGATCCTCCTCGCCATGGCTGTGTGAAGCGCTGGATGTGCCGCGGCCGGGCTTCCATGCTCGGGCGAACCGTTCGCCATCCAGGAGGACTCGTGAGGATGAGACCCTGCTCGCTGTCATCCGCCGGAGTTTCCTTGGCAGTGACCGGACCTACGGCGCACGCCGTGTCTGGCGGGACGTTCTGGCCGAAGGTATCGATTGCGGCCTGCACCGGATCGAGCGCCTGATGCAGGCAAATGCCCTCAAGGCCCGGCCGCGCCGGCGTTATCTGCCACCGGACACTGGCGAACGGGCTGCCGGCGCGATTGCTCCGAACGTGCTGGACCGGCAGTTCCACGCGACAGAGCCAAACAGAAAGTGGATTGCCGGCTTCACCTACATTTGGACCGGCGAAGGCTGGATCTATGTGGCAGCGGTCATCGATCTGTTCTCGCGCCGTGCCGTGGGTTGGCCGATGAGCACGTCCATGACCGCCCAATTGGTCATCGATGCCCTTCTCATGGCCATCTGGCGGCGCGGCAAACCGGATGCCCTGCTGCATCACTCGGATCAGGGAAGCCAGTATACCAGCGAGCCGTTCCGGCTGCTGCTGGAGAACAATGGCGTTTCCTGCTCGATGAGCAGATCAGGCAATGTCTGGGACAATGCAGCGATGGAGAGCTTCTTCTCCTCGCTCAAGACCGAGAGAACGGAGCGCAAGACGTATCGCTCGAGAACTGAAGCCAAGGCTGACGTCTTCGACTACATTGAGCGCTTCTACAATCCCAAGCGCCGGCATTCGACGCCGGGGTATCTCAGCCCTATTGAGTTCGAAAGAAAGGCTGGGTTACCTTAAGTGCCGGTCCACGGAACCGGCAGCAGGCCAGTCGCGCCAAGGCCAATCCTGGGGGAAGCATCGCCCGGCTGGCGCGAAATCTGCATTATCCGCCCGGAAAGTCGCATAGCACGTGTAGAGGCGACCCTAGGCGTGCGTTTCGCCTTTCCGGGCTATTCCGGGGCCCAAAAACTGATCGCACTGTCCTTGGGCTTCCTAGGCGGTCCCCCAAGGAACGGTCCTCTACGCCTAGGAGGAACGGTGGCGCGGTTATCTCTAGGTCGCCACACAATCCCTAGAAAATCGTTAAAAATCAAAGGGATGGTGCCGCTTAGGTGACTCGAACACCTGACCCCCGCATTACGAATGCGGTGCTCTACCAACTGAGCTAAAGCGGCAGTTCACTCGTGCGGCTGAGCGATAGACGGTTTCTTGGCGCTTTTCAACCGTCAGCGGTGAGGGATTTTTGGGTGGCGGCGGACGGCCGGTCGAAATCCTCCGGCAGGCCGGGATCGTCCGGCGGGCGCTGGTGGATGACCCGTTGCGGCGCGGCGATGGCCTTGGGCGTCGCTTCGGCGGTGGACAGCAGGGCGGCGGGGATGTCGGCCTCCATCTGTTCGGGCATGTCGTAGGGCGTTTTCCATTCGCATGGCACGATTTCGCCCGAGACCGGCGAGACCGGCGTCCAGCGCGGGGATGCAACTCCGTCCGACACCCAGATCGGATCGCGAGGCGCCTTAAGCGCCCGGGCCAGCCACTCGCGGGCCCGGCCCTTGTCGCCCTGGGCCTCTTCGATATCGGCCATCAGCGCGCAGACCCGGGCCTGCGGCTTGTTGGCGGCATGGGTTTTCAGCGTATCGCGCGCCACATCGAAGCGTTGCGCCCGGACAGCGGCACTGGCCAGCGCCACGGCCCCCTCGAGGCCGCCGTCCCTGTCGCGCAGCAGATCGCGGACGCGCTCGAAACGGGCCTCGGGCCCATCTCCTGGCTGCAAGTGCGCCATGACCAAGGCGAGATCCGGATGCGGCGAGTGAGACCAGGTCTCGCGGATGATTTTCGCCGCCTTGCGTTGGCCGCCTTCGGCAATATGGATGCGGGCCGCCACCAGGGCGGCGGGCACCAGGGCGGGATCGAGCTTGTGGGCTTTTTGGGCGGCATCGAGCGCCTGGGAACGGTTCTTGTCCTCGAGCCCCAGGGCCTGGGCGGCCAGCATGGCGGCCTGTTTGCGGTTGCCCTCGGTGGCGGCGCTGAGGCCGGCCTTCACCTGTTGGGCCAGCGTTGCCGCCGCCGCCTGCCAGTCTTTCGACGCCGACTGCAGTTGCAGCACGGCGGCCGAGGCCCATTGCAGGCGCGGATTGAGCGCCAGGGCGCGCTCGGCATGCTGGCGCGCCGCGGCGATGTCGCCCGACTGGCGGGCCTCCGCGAACAAGCCGCGCAGGCCCAGCGCCTCTGTATTGGGCGATTTGGTCATGGCTTCGAAGATGCGCTTCACCGTGGCGCGGTCACCTTTGAGCTGGGCCGACTGGGCGGCCAGAACATTGACGAGGGGTTCGTCCATCAGCGCATTGCCGGCGATTGCCGCATGCTTGGCCGCCGCCGTGGCATCGCCGGCCCCCGCGGCGATGATGCCCCGCGACAGCGACTCATAGCCTTTGCGGCTCTTGCGGTAGCTCCAGTACTGGCCGGCCGCCTGCGGGCTGTGCCACAGCCTGCGGAACAGGCTCCACACGAACCACAGGGCGATGACGGAAACGAAGGCCAGCGCCACGCCGGCCACGAAGGACATTTCAACTTCGCGGCCAAGCCAGCGGACGGTGAGCGTCCCCGGCCGGTCGGCTAACCAGGCAAAACCGGCGGCCAAGGCGGCGAGCAGGCCGAAGCGCCAGATGAGCTTGATCATCGCGCCCCACCCAATGCCGCGATCTGGCGCAGGACGGCCTCGCCCGCCTGGGCCACCGCCGCCTCAAGCTTGAGGCGCGCCGCGGCCCGGTCGCGCCATTGGCTGATGCCCGGCGGCTTGGCGCCCTCGGCGGCATCGAGAAG
>JANPCA010000485.1:0-8251 GCA_031430715.1 Hyphomicrobiales bacterium
GGAAAGCCTCATCGACGTCGCGGCGGTGCGTCTCTATGGCCACATGATCGCCACCGTTAGCGCCGTCTCGAACAAGATCGACGAGGTGACTTCCAGCGTGGCCGGACGCCTCGACCAGACCTCGGCGGGCCTGACCTCCCAGTTGCAGGCGGTCAGCACATCGCTCAATGACCTGATGGTGACGACCAGCGGCACGATCGCCGCCCATCTCAAGGAAACCGCCGGCATCGTCAACCGCGAGATGCAGGAGTCCGGCATTGCCTTGGCCGGGCGCATCGAAAGCTCGGGCGGCGGCATCACCGAGAAACTGATCGCCGTGTCGGGGAGCTTCGTCCACGACATCGGCAAGGCCAGGGAAGACCTGCTGAACGTGCTCTCGACCTCCGCCAGGGACGCGGCCAAGCACGTCGAAGACACCACCTTGCAGCTCTACAGCAGGCTGGACGGCACCACCTCCTCGATGACCGGGCAGATCGAACAGACGGCGGTGAAGCTCTACGCCCGTCTCGACCAGGTGTCCGCCCATGTCGGCGGCGAGTTGGAGCAGACTGCCCAGCGCATCACCGAGCTGATCGACCAGGCCTCGGGGCAAACCACCACCAGGGTGACGGCCACCGCCGACCGCCTCACCCAGCAACTCGACCAGACGTCGAAGCAGCTCAGTGCCGTGCTCGACCAGACCTCCGAGCGCCTGGGCAGCCAGCTCGAAAACGTCACCGGCGAGATCGCCATGGTGTTCGGCGCCAACACCGAGAGCTTCACCAAGAAGCTCGGCGACACCTCCTCGGCGGTGACCGGACTCTTCAGCTCCAAGGCGGGCCTCCTCACCCAGCAGCTTGGCCTGACCTTCACCAGCCTGTCGGAAATCTTCACCGCCAAGACCGGATCGCTGGCTGACCAGCTCGATCAGACCTCGGCCAATCTGTCGGAACTCTTCACCGCCAGGACCGGATCGCTGGCCGGCCAGCTGGTCGACACATCGACCAATCTCACCGAAGTCTTCACCAACAACGCCGATCTGCTGTCCGGTCAGCTGGAGCGCACGACGGTTGAACTGTCCGACACTTTCACCGGCAATACCGAGATGCTCAGCGGCCAGCTGGACAAGACCTCGGCCAGGCTCTCGGGCCTCTTCGCCAGCAATGCCGAACGCCTGTCAACGACTCTGGACCAGACCTGGAACGGCCTCTCGGGCCTGTTCTCGACCAGGACCCAGGCGCTGACCGAACAGCTCGGCAAGACCTCGACCGAGGTCTCCGCCCTGTTCACCGCCAACACCCGCATGATGGCCGAGCAGATCGACCAGACGGCCTCCGAAATGACCAACAGCTTTGCCGACACGGCGGTGCGCATCACCAAGCAGGTGAATGAAGTGAACGCGCTGATGACCCAGCGCCTGGAGCACACCTCTGCGGAAGTCACGACCCATCTCGACATGGCGGGTTCCACCATGTTCGCCAAGATCGACCAGACCTCGCGCGAACTGGGCCAGCGTTTCGATGTGGCGACCCACCTGCTCGAGCGCGTCTCCGGCGATATTTCCGGCAAGCTGGCGGGCACCGGTGCCAAATTCGCCGAAATCATCGACAGCGCATCCACCCAGATTCTCACCGATCTCGGCAAGGCCAGCGATGCCTTCCAGACGGGTCTCGGCCAGACCACGATGCAGATCACCGGCAGGCTGGAGCAGGACTCAGGCCTCATGGTCGACCGCATCGACCGCGCCGCCCGCGACTTCGAGACGTCGTCCACCTCGACCGCCGTCAAGCTCGAGGAAGCCAACCGCAAATTCGCCAAGCATGTGGAGACCGCCAATACCTACCTGGCCGATCAGCTGGCCACCGCGGCTGGCGCCATGGACGAGCGCATCGGCTCCATATCGATGCAGTTGACCGGCAAGCTCGAGATGACCGGCACCCGCATCGCCGAACATCTGGACGACGTCACGCTGCTTGTCGAACGCTCCCTCGACAAGTTCAACGGCGAGATGGAGCGCGTGCTTTCCAACCGCAAGACGGCACTCGATTCGCTGATCACCGACGCCAGCAAGCGCGCCACCGAGATCGATGCGGTGATGACCTCCTACATGAATCTGATCGAGGATTCGCTGAGCGCCTCGGAGACCCGCGCCAAGGACATCAGCCGCATCATCGCCGAACAGACGGTGGCCGCCAGCCGCAATCTGGAACAGGAGATCAGCAAGCTCGAATCGACTTCTGGAGGGCAGATTTCCCAGGCCGCCCGCGTGCTCCGCGACCAGCACGAACGCGCCATGGCGACCATGACGGAAATGCTGTCGTCGACCGCCACCGACTTCCAGCAGACCGCCCAGGACATGCGCATCACCGCCCAGCAGGTGGTGAAGGACATCGACACGGCCAGGAACGAGTTGAAGCGCGCCATCCTCGATCTTCCGGAGGAAACCCGCAACAACGCCGATGCCATGCGCCGTGTCGTCTCCGACCAGATCGCGGCCTTGAACGCGCTGGCCGACGTCGTGAAGCGCCAGACCGGCACCCTCGATATCTCGGGGCCGGGCGTATCGATGAGCCGAAGTTACAGGGATCCCTCACCGGGAAAAGCTGAGGGCGCCACGGTTTCCGTATCCCATGCCGGAACCGTGAGCGCCCTGACAAAAATCGCCGCGCGGAGCGAGAAGGCCATCGAAAGCCTTGAGCCCAGGGAGCGGCGCGCCGCCCCTGAGCCTGAGGCCAAGGCCCTGCCCGATCTCTCCACGGAGATGGAGAGCCTGGTGCAGAAGCTCAACGGTGCCGCCCGCGAACTGGTCGAAGCCATCGACGGCAGCCTGCCGCGCGACCTCGAACGGAAATTCGCCAGTGGAGAGCGCGACATCTATACCAGGCGGGTCTTCGAGGGCCGTGGCAAGCGCCTGGAGCGGACCATCGCCGAGCGCTACCGCGGCGACCGCCTGGTGCGCGGGCGTGTCGACAGTTTCATCCGCCTCTTCGAGCGCCTCCTCGACACGATGAGCTCGTCAGCCAAGGGCGAGACACTGGTCGAGGCCTGCCTGTCCTCGGAATCGGGCCGCATCTACGTCATGCTGGCCGAGACCGCGGGCCGTATCCCGGAGCAAAAGTAGGGGAAATGGATTTGGTGTCGGCTCGATTATGTAGCAATTCGTTCGCGCTCGCCGATGCGAAAAAGCGGGATGCCAGCCTGCGCTGGCATGACGAGCTTAAGGGAGATTGTTAAAAGAGATCAGCGACTTCACTTATATCCGTCATGCCAGCGAAAGCTGGCATCCCGCTTCCTTTGGTGCATTTGACATGCTGACCCTCTCCGTCTTCACCGAAAGCTGGCCCATTGCCGGAAGCTTCACCATTTCGCGCGGCAGCAAGACCTCCGCCGATGTGGTGGTAGCGACTCTCTACGATGGTATCCACATCGGCCGTGGCGAATGCGTGCCCTACCCGCGCTATGCGGAAACCGTTCCGCAGGTGCTGTCCGCACTCGAAGTGGCGCGGCCACGCATCGAGCAAGGGTTCTCGCATGCCGATATCCCGGGCATCGTCGCGCCACACGCCGCCCGCAACGCCTTGGACTGCGCCCTCTGGGATCTCGCCGCCAAGCGGAGCGGCCGCCCGGTCTGGCAATTGCTGGAACTGGACGAGCCAAAGGCCCTGGTCACTGCCTACACTTTGAGCCTCGACACGCCTCAAGCCATGGGCGAGGCCGCCGCCAGGGCCAGCCACCGTCCGCTGCTCAAGCTGAAGCTTGGCCGCGACGGCGATGCCGGACGCTTGCAATGCATCCGCGCCAATGCGCCCAACAGCCGCCTCATCGTCGATGCCAACGAGGGCTGGACGCCGGAAAACTTGGCAGCAATGTTCGCCGCCTGTGCCGATGCCGGCGTCGAGCTGGTGGAACAGCCGCTGCCCGCTGGCGGTGACGAGGCCCTGCGCGGCCTCGCTCGCCCCATCACCGTCTGCGCCGATGAATCGGCCCATGACCGCGCCGGTCTTGAGCAACTCATCGGCAAGTACGACGCCATCAACATCAAGCTCGATAAGACCGGTGGCCTGACCGAGGCCTTGGCACTGGCCCGCGCCGCCAAGGGTCATGGCCTGAAAATCATGGTGGGCTGCATGTTGGCCACCTCGCTCGCCATGGCGCCCGCCATGCTGGTGGCGCAACTGGCCGATGTCGTCGATCTCGACGGGCCCCTGCTGCTGAAACAGGACCGCGAGCCGGGGATCGCCTTCGCGGGCAGCCTGATGCCGCCGGCCCCTAGGGCGCTGTGGGGGTGATCCGCTTGAGGATCAGCGCCAGCCCGAAAGCCATGGCCGAACAGACCGCCATGACGAAAAAGGCGTGGCCTCCAAGCAAACCATAGAGCGGGCCGGACGCCCACATGGTGGCCGACAGCAGAATGCCGCCCGACAGCGCCGAATAAATGCCCTGCACCGTGTTGCGCATGCCGTCCGGCACGTTCTCGCGGATGAAATACATGGTTCCGACATGCGTCAAACCAAAAGACCCGGCGTGCAGCGCCTGCGCCGCGAACATGACGGCCAATGGCGGCTCGAACCCGATCAGCAGCCAGCGCACGATGCCGCAGGCGCAGCCGATGACGATCAGCCTGACCGCCCCGAAGGATTTGAGAAAGCGGCTCGAAAACGCGAACATGACGATTTCGGCGATCACCCCGATGGCCCACAACTCGCCGATCGTGAGCTTGCCATAGCCCAGCGTCTCGAAATGCAGCGACCCCAGCGCATAGACCAATCCGTGGCTCGCCTGGCCAATGCTGGCTGCGGCAAGGAAGATCACGAAAATGGCACCCGTCACGATCGCCACAACCGCATTAAACCTGATCGATTCCGTTGCCGCCTTGTGCACGGCCTGTTCATCCGGCAAAACCAGCGAAACGAGGGCACCAATCCCCTGGGCCCCCGCGATCAGCAGAATGACGGCATTGACCGGAATGATTTCAAGGAGCGCGCCCGACAGCAGGCTGCCCGCCAGAAAGCTGATCGAGGCCCAGACCCGGATGCGGCCATAGTCACTGCCGTGCCGCGAACTGCCTTCGATGGCCATCATTTCGGTGAGCGGCCCGACTGGCGCCAGCATGGCGCCCGCCACGCAGGCCATGATCAGGATCGGCCAGAACCCGCCCACCACATGCATGAGGGCATAGGCCAGAAACGTACCCACCGCCGCAATGACGATCACCCGGCGGCGGTTGCCATAGGCATCGGCGATGAAAGCACCAATTGGCACGGCGAGCACGCGGATCGCCGTCATCAGCGCCAGCACCAGGGCGATCTCGTCCTCGCTCAAGGCCCTGTCCTTCAGCCACAGCGGCAAGAACGGCAATTGAATGCCGCTGCCCAGAAACAAGAAGGCATTGAACAGCGACAGACGTAGCGTGAAATTGCGCGGCGACATGGGGTTCAGCCGCTCTAAACCAAAGATTCACCACTCGCCACGATAATGGCCGGTGGGGTGCTCTGCGGTTCCTGCAGGGGTGTGTGGAGTATGCGTATGTCGATGACCGAAAGCCGGAGCCGGGAGCTTGCTCCCGTCGACTTCGATGCCATCCGCGAAGCCGTGATGGAAACACCGCGCGGCCGCTGGTTTCTCACCGAATATTCCAATCGATTGAACGCCGGCGGGACGGCCGGACTGCTCGACAGCATGAAGCGGCTGGAAAATGCCGTCGTCTCACATCACGAGGCCCTGATGGGCCGCCTCGCCGAAGCCCTGGCCCGCGGCCCGGCTGCAGCACCTCCCGTGGCGCCACAGCAAGACTTGGCGCCCAAGCACATGAAGTTCTTCAAGCAGGACGAGGAGATTTTCGAGCCGGCCCCCCAGGCCTCGATCACCGTGGTGAAGGACATCCCCAAGCCGGACGTTCCCAAGGGCGCACGGGTGGTGATCCGCCGCACAAGCGAAACGGTCATACCTCCCCAGGAGATGGCTCCACATCCCGTCCAGCCGCCCGCGCCAGAGGCCGTGGAAACCGTACTTGCCGAAGCCGCGCCGAAGCGCCGCATCGTCATTATCCGCCACAAATCAGGCGAGACCATCGACGTACCACTCCAGAACGAAATGGCCGAGGCGAGCTAAGCGCGAAAGTCCAACAGAAGGTTCCAAACAACTTGTCCGCTGGCTGGCTCGTCGCAGACATCACGCAATTGACGCAGTTCTTCCGACATTGACATTCCAACATTGACCAGTTGCGGACATCGTCACGAAGCGCGATGGTCTTCGCTTTGCCAAGCCGGCGTTCGGGGCATTTGGAGGAGAATGTGGCATGTCGGATTTCAACATCGGCTTCGTCATCTTTCCGGGCATCACGCAGCTCGACTTCACTGGCCCATTTGAAGTCTTGAGCCGGCTTGGAACGCCTCCCTCGCTCTCCGCTCCCATCAAGTTCCCGCAATCGAAAACCCACGTCGTTGCGAAGACCATGCTCCCGGTTTCGAGCGACCGCGGTCTGGGTATCATGCCCACTTGTACTTTCGAAAACTGTCCCCCGCTCGACCTGATTTGCGTGCCTGGCGGTGCCGGAGTGGTGGATGCCCTCGCCGATGCCGGGACGGTGGACTTCATTCGCCGCCAAGGAGGACAGGCAAAATACATTACTTCGGTTTGTACAGGCGCCTTTCTTCTTGGCGCAGCCGGCTTGCTGAAGGGCCGCCGGGCGGCGACGCATTGGGCCTGCGCCGATTTGTTGCCTCTGGTGGGCGCCCGTCACGAAAAGGCGCGCGTCGTGCGCGACGGCAATATCTTCACGGCGGGCGGCGTGTCGTCTGGGATAGACTTCGCCTTCAGCATCGTGGCCGAACTTGCCGGACCGGAGGTCGCGCAAGCGATCCAACTCGGCATCGAATACGACCCGGCTCCTCCCTTCGATGCGGGCCACCCCGACAAGGCATCGGCGGCGGCCACGGCGCTGATGATGCAACGCAACGAGAAGGCCCGCGCGGGGATTCAACAAGGACTGGAGAAATTGGCCATCTCGGCACGATCTAGCTAGCTCCGGCGGAGATACCGCTGATGAGGCCATTCCAGCCAACCAGAATGGACATGAAAAATGACGGCTTCGGGTAGATGCTTGTGTGGGGCGGTGCAAATTTCAATTTCGGCAGACAAGGGTACAAGGCATGGCTTACGATCAGCTATCAACTTCTCCCGCAAGCGGGAGAAGTTGAAATGAATCACAACCCAGGGCCACTGGTACGAGACGCCCTCTCAGTTCGGGGGCCGCTTGACGGAATTGGCATCCAATGTGACGGCGGTCTGTGCGAGCGCTCTACCGTGCAGCCTTGCCCCGGTCTTGAGCACGATTGCGGTCTTGCATAGAATATTCCCATTGAAGACAGCCATCGTTCCGAGCGTCGTTCTTCCGGCCACCTGCCAGAAGATGTTTTTGGGCAGTGCCCCGCCCCTGAGAACTATTTTTTTACCTGACCAGAGATTCAGATTTCCCGCTATCTGGAATATCCAGACGGCATTTTCACCGCCGGATAGGGTGACATTCGCTGGGATTATCACACTGGAACTCCATTTATAGAGTCCCGGCAAGAGTGTCTTGCCGCCGATATTTCCGCCGCCGAGTTCAGTAGCGCGAGGATTTTTTCGTGCGGCGGCATCGATGTACGCGATTTGCATATCTCCAACGGACGCGGTTAACATGCTTGGAGTTGGAGCCGCATAGTTGGCGGCATAGACTTTTCCAGTTACGAGACTTGAAGTTGAAAACCGGAGTGAGCTGTCGCGAATCAACCCAAATCCCGTAATCGCCGTGCTGGCAATTGGACTCACACCAATATTTCCAACAATTGCGGTCGTTCCCGTTGTTGAAATTCCTGCTTTTGAAAGAATTGCAAAATTACCCGACAATCCAAGGTCCACTGCGGCACGAAATGCGAGGTTCGACGCAGAAGCCTCAATGGTTTCGGCGGATGCAAGGTGCGTCAATGCAAACACCGAGGCACATAGTGCCAGCAGTCCCCACCGCATGCGCTTGGAACGGGGGCGCGGCGCGGCGCCAAGGCCCACGCAGAATTGATCTGTTCTCACGGCTGGAGTTCCTTTGCCCGATATTCCCGGTGACCGACTGGCGCACTTTCGGGAAATCGTCTCTGACAACGCAAGAAATCGCCAGAGGTTCCGGCATGGGAGGGAACTTACCTTCCGGCTTTCGCTGGGGTTAGTGAACACAACTCATACCAACCGTCATAAGTTATGACACTTCCGCCCATTGACGGGTAGCAAGCGAGAC
>JANPCA010000486.1:0-18426 GCA_031430715.1 Hyphomicrobiales bacterium
AAGCAGCATGATAGAGCATGTTCACCACGCCAAACCGGTCCAAACGCCGCAACAGCGGACACCACAGATCAGCCCGCTTGTTCAATAAATCAAAATTCCAGCCGTAACCGATAGATTTGAGAGTTTTTCAATAGCCTGCTAATCACGTTGTGGCACGAAAGAATCCGCCGCCGCCGCCATCGCCTCCCGGTATTCTGCGATCAGCGTCCGGCAAAGCTCGGAGGCCGGCGGAATGGCGGCAATGGCGCCGACACCCTGCCCGGCCGACCACAAAGCCTTCCAGGCCTTGGTCTCGCTGTCGAGACGGAGTTCCCCGTGCGGGGGCAGATCGTCCGGGTCGAGGCCATTGGCAACAAGGCTCGGCCGCAGGAAATTGGCATGGACGCCCGAGATGTTGGGCGTGTAGACGATGTCGGAGGCTTTCGAAGCGACGATCATCTGCTTGAAGCCGTCAGGTGCCATGGCCTCCTTGGTGGCGATGAAGCGCGTTCCCAGATAGGCGAGATCGGCCCCCATCATCCGCGCCGCCGCGATCTGACGGCCGGTGCCGATGGCCCCTGCCAGAATGATCGCTCCAGCGAAGATCGCGCGGATTTCGGACACCAGCGCAAAGGGACTCATGGTACCGGCATGGCCGCCAGCCCCGGCACTGACCGCGATGATGCCGTCCACCCCGGCTTCCACGGCCTTTTCCGCATGGCGCCGAGAGATCACGTCATGGAAGACAAGGCCGCCATAGGAATGCACCGCATCGACGACGTCACGCACGGCGCCGAGCGACGTGATGACCAGCGGCACTCTCTTTTTCACAACGATGTCGAGATCGGCCTTCAGGCGATCATTGGTCTTGTGCACGATGAGATTGACGCCGAAGGGTGCCGCCTCGGGCCAATGAGCCAGACGCTCGGCAATCTCCCTTGCCCAGGCCGCGAATCCCTCGCTGCTGCGCTGGTTGAGTGCTGGAAACGTGCCGATCAGTCCCGACCTGCAGACCTCCACCACCAGATCGGGCCCCGACACCAGAAACATCGGAGCGGCAATTGCCGGCAGCTTCAGGCGGCGTTCCAGAGTTTGAGGCAACATCAAGAAGCGGAGACTGAAGCAGGCGGGCAGCCATAACAAGCAAAATAGATCAGAGGCCGATGCCTTTCCCCGCCAGGTGGTCAAGGAATGCCTTGACCTTCGCGGGCGCCACTTCCTTCACCGCGCCGATGGCCAAGCCGTCGATGGTGAACGGTCCGTACTGCACGCGGATCAGCCTATTCACCACGCAGCCGAAATGGTCCATCAGCTTGCGGATTTCGCGGTTCTTGCCCTCAGTCAATACGCAGCGGTACCAGGAATTGGAGCGGCCGCTTTTGCCGTATTCCTCGACGAACTCGGCACCCCGGTAGCTGACGCCGTCAACCATCACACCTTCGGACAGCTTCGATATCTGCTCAGGCGTCAGAGCGCCGCGCACCCGCACCCGGTAAACCCTGGCCAGCGCCGTCTCGGGGCTCATCATCGCCTGCGCCAGCGGGCCATCGGATGACAGCAGCAGCAGTCCTTCGCTATTTACATCAAGCCGCCCGACATTCATCAGCCGCGGCAAGGACGGCGCCTGCAGAGCCGGTAGATCGAATATCGTCTTGCGGCCCTTGTGGTCGCGGTGGGTGACCAGCACATCGGCCGGCTTGTTGAGCATGAACAGTCGCGGCAGCGGCTTGGTCTCGGGCGCCACCGGCTTGCCGTCGAGCTTGACCGCATCGCCCTCCGCGGCCGGCGTCGTCGCCAAAGCAACAACACCATTCACGCTGACGCGGCCCTCGGCGACCAGGCGCTCGGCCTCGCGCCTGCTGCCGATCCCCGCCTTCTGCAGATAGACGTTGAGGCGCATCAGCCGCCGGTGCCCGGCGGGAAGAATGCCACTTCCCTGGCACCAATGATCGAGGCATCGAGTGCCGCGTGGGTCTGATCGACCGCCGCCCGGATGGTGCGGCGTTCGGCGAAGGCCGCTGCCACGCTTTCGTCGCCAGCGCTCAGGAATTCCATCAGTTCACTGACGGTTTTCACCGCCTCGGGCACCTCGACCTCCTCGGCCCCCCGCCCAACGATCTGCCGCACCCGCGCGAAATAGAGAATCCTCATGCTCAGTCCACGACATGCCGGATACCGGCCCGGAAATAGTCATAGCCCGTATAAAGCGTCAGGCCCGCCGCAACCCACAACAGGCCGATGCCGACATTGGTGAGATAGGGGATGATGGTTTCGCCCGTCGGTCCGGCGATCAGAAAGCCAATGGACACCAGCTGCGCCGTGGTTTTCCACTTGGCGATCTTGGTGACGGGCACCGACACCTGCAATTCGCCCAGATATTCGCGCAGGCCCGACACCAGCACCTCGCGCGACAGGATGATGACGGCGGCCCAGATATGGCCTCCTTCGAGAATACCATCGGCGCACAGCACCAGCAGGACGACGGCGACCAGCACCTTGTCGGCGATGGGGTCGAGCATGCGCCCGAGGGACGATTGCTGCTGCCACTTGCGGGCCAGGTAGCCATCGAAGAAATCGGTGATCGCCGCGGCGACATAGATCGCCAGCGCCATCCAGCGCGCATTGTTGCCGCCATACATGAGCAGGCCCGCGACGACCGGCACCGCCAGGATGCGGCCATAGGTGAGGATATTCGGCAGGTTCCAGACCTTCGAATAATTCACCGGCTTCGCTCCTTCCATTCCACGCATGACATCGCTCATTCCGCACCCTCATGGAAGTGGTTGTAAATCGCCTGGGCCAGCGGCGTGCTCACCCCCTCCACCGCGGCGAGGTCCGAAACCCGCGCCCGCGCTACCGCTTTGGCCGAACCGAATGCCCTGAGCAAGGCCTTCTTGCGCAATGGACCAATGCCTGCAATCTCATCCAGGGGATTGACGCCGATGGCCTTCGAACGCCTGGCGCGGTGCGTGCCGATGGCAAAGCGGTGCGCCTCGTCGCGCAGGCGCTGGATATAGTAAAGTACCGGATCGCGGCCTTCGAGCATGAAGGACGGCTTGCCCTCGGTATAGAAATGTTCGCGCCCCGCGTCGCGGTCCGGCCCCTTGGCGACACCCGCCACGGCGAGATCGCCGAGGCCCAGATCGGCAAGCACCGTTTTGACCGCCGAAAGCTGACCCTGGCCACCATCGATCAGCACAAGGTCGGGCCAGGCCGGATCGTCTCCGGCCGTGTCTTCGCCCCGCCCGCCTTGCTCTTTCAAAAGCCTGGTGAAGCGGCGGTTGAGCACTTCGCGCATCATGCCGAAATCGTCCGAGCCGAGAGTCTGGTCCTTGATGTTGAACTTGCGGTATTGAGATTTCATGAATCCGTCCGGCCCCGCCACGATCATGGCGCCGACCGGGTCGCTGCCCTGGATATGCGAATTGTCATAGACCTCGATGCGCTTGAGGCTCTCGGCCAGCCCGAACACCCGCGCCACGCCCTCCAGCAATTTCACCTGGGAGGATGATTCCGCCATCTTGCGCCCCAGAGCCTCGCGCGCGTTTGTGACGGCATGATCAACGAGCAGCTTCTTTTCCCCGCGCTGCGGCACGGCCAGTTCGACGCGCTTGCCAGCCCGGGTCGAGAGCGCCTCTTCCAGCAGCGCGCGCTCGTCCACATCATGCGACAGCAGGATCAGCCCCGGCACCGGCTTGTCGTCATAGAATTGCGCCAGGAACTGGCTGAGAATCTCTGGCGGCTCCACCGACTTGTCGGCGCGCGGATAATAGGCCCGGTTGCCCCAGTTCTGGCCGGAGCGGAAGAAGAACACCTGGATGCCGGTCTGGCCGCCCTCCTGGGCCAGGCCGAAGACATCGGCCTCATCCACCGTCTGCGGGTTGATGCCCTGGCCCTGGGTGACGAAGCTCATCGCCTGGATGCGGTCGCGGATGCGCGCCGCCTGCTCGAAGTCGAGCTTCTCGGCGGCCTCCTCCATGTGTCTGGCGAGTTCGGTCTTCACCACCTGGCTCTTGCCGCTCAAGAAGGCCTCGGCGTCCTTGACCAGTTCGTCATAGGCGCCGGGCTCGATATATCCGACGCAAGGTGCTGAACAGCGCTTGATCTGATAGAGCAGGCATGGCCGGTTGCGGTTGGCATAGACGCTGTCGGTGCAGGTGCGCAGCAGAAAAGCCTTCTGCATGGTGTTGATGGCCCGGTTCACCGATCCCGCCGAAGCGAACGGGCCATAGTAGCTGCCCTTCCGCCCCCGGCTGCCGCGATGCTTCACCAGTTGCGCCACGGCATGATCCTTGGCGATCAGAATATAGGGGAACGATTTGTCATCGCGCAGCACCACGTTGTAGCGGGGGCGCAGCTTCTTGATGAGATTGGCCTCGAGCAGCAGGGCCTCGGCCTCCGTCGCCGTGGTCACGAACTCCATGTGCTGGGTGAGGCCGATCATGGCGGCGATGCGGTTGGAATGGCCCGCGGCCCGCGTATAGTTCGAAACCCGGGCCTTAAGGTTGCGCGCCTTGCCCACATAGATGACGTCGCCCTTGCCGTCATACATGCGGTAGACGCCGGGCTTGCCCGGCAATCGCGTCACGAAATCCCGGATCAGGTCGGGGCCGAACATGGGTTCAGTGTCAGACATCAAGCTAATGTAGTTTCGAGCCGAGCCGCAGGCAACCGGAGTTCAGCAATTCAACCGGCCGGTCACTTTAGAGCACTCAGGAACCGCCTGATGGCCTCTTCGACCGCAGCCGGGCATTCATCAAGCAGCAGATGGCCGCATTCGGGTACCATGACGAGCGTCGCATTGCCAACCGACTTCACGAACCGTTCGAGCGATTGGCGCGGAACAACCGGGTCTGAGTCGCCGCCAACGACCAGAATTGGCAGGTTCAACTCACCATATGTCGATGTAAGCTTGTCGTATTCCTCCAGATCGAGCTGCCTGGCCGTCATGCGCATGCCATGAACGACTGCGGGATCATCAAGGTAGCGGGCGTATTGTTCGACCGTCTGGCGCGAGATCTTGGAGGAATCGAAAATCAGCTCGCGGAGAGCAACCCTCACTCTTGTCCGAATGGGCAGCAGCCTTGCCAACACTCCCATCAGTGATTGGCTGCGAAATGCCTCGATGAAACGAGGTAACGAAATGCGATATACAGGGGTTGCGATCAGGACCAATGCCTTTGGGCGGGTGTTTTGCCCATGTTGCATAACCCGCGCTGCCGCCAGAGCAACAACGCCTCCGAGCGAGTGCCCGACAATCACCGGACGTTCGATGGCTTTCGCGTCGATGAAGCGCGCCACCGCCGCGGCGTTGGCATTCACAGAATAGTCCGGCCAACCTGGCGATGCCGAGCTGCCGTGCCCAATTAAGTCCAACGCCACTGTTTTCGCTAGTGCTGCAGGAAAACTCTCTTGGAAGCCAGACCACTCCTCCGCCGACGCCCCGAAGCCATGCAGCAGTATGAGCGTGTCGCCGCCCGTACCCGACGTCGTAAATCCAAGATATGTACCGGGCAATAATTCGAATAAGTCCCGCTTGAGCCTCATCCTGTGATTTTGACCATTTGTCCCACCCCGCCAATCGCCAGTTCTATGGTTTGCGCCGCAAGATGCCACGCCCATGACCAATGCCGATAGAAGCACCAATTTGCCAATCGCCTTCACTTAGCACCAATCGTGGCACTGCCAGAATTATGAATACTCGCAGGACTGCAGCCCCAAAGTCAATGTGAGGTTGACACAACGGCACAACGGCGCAAGAATTGGTAGTGCTGGATTTACACTTCGGAAGCCACACCCGTGATCAATGATATCTCAAGATTGACCAACCGGCGGGCGGATGTGCTGCTCTTTGGGATTCCGGCATTCGTGTTTCTATTCGGCGATTTCTGTCTGAGCGCATTGGCACGACTTCGGGTTCCCAAGCATTTTGCTGAACTTGCACCTTCGCCGGAGGTCCTGGAAACGCTGATGACCCGCGAGGCCGCATCACGAATCATGTTGCTAGCTGCTTTCCTGCTGCTGATAACCGTCTCATTGGGCGTTATTGTCTGGTTCGTCGCCGATGTAGCCTCATCGCTGTTCTCGGCTGCAGGCAAGCTGTTTTTGATTGTCGGTGCCGGGCTTTCGATTGCCTGTGTCACGGCATTGTTGCCATGGCAGCTAGTTGGCCACTCGCGGGCTATCGAGATCCTGGGCGACGACACCTATCTGCAGGCATTGAAAATCGCCGGATCGGAGGCAATCGGCGTCAAACCGAATTGGACCATCGACACGCTCTGGTGGGCAATTCTCATAGCACGGTGGGTTTCGGGCGTTGCGATTTCATGTACGCTAATGAGCTCGATATCCTGCGCTGCCGCCGGGAGTCTCCCGCAGGAAAATGAACAGGCGGACCAGAAAAACAGGGCCAAAGCGCGTTGGCTTTATGAGTTCGATGCGCTGACTCTGCAGGTATCGCGTCTCAACAATTGTCTTTATGTGGGTGCGGTCCTTTTGGTGACGGCAGTCGCCTTTGTCGCAACGTTCTCATCCTGGCCGGCCTTCGTTTTCAGTGCGGACCCAGGATTGCAAACCTACGGGACCGATTTCTCCAAGCTGGCTAATTCCTATGTTCTGTTCATCGGGTTGCAATTCTCGCTCTATCTCGGTGCGATTTTCCTGCCGATCTGGATGCTGCATGCGAACCGATTGGATCACCTGCGCAACTCCGCAAGTTCGAGCGGAGTTCTTAGGGAGCTCAAATCGATTCCGACCGTGCCCAACCTGACATTCTCCAAACTGCTGAGCAAACAGACTTTGGCTATCTTGGCACCGCTAATGACCGGTATCCTATCAGGGCTGCCCCAAGCAATAGAGTCCTTTATCGCCAGTCCGTAGCCGCGGCAATGGAGATACATTCAGCCAGAAGTACCAGAAGTACACGCTCGATTCGCAAGTGGGCGCCGCTGCGGAAATGCCACAAAAGCGACCGGCGCCCGGAAGGCGCCGGTCCGGCGTGAATGGACGATTTTGCGAGCCTAGTAGCGGTACGGGCTGTAGCACTTGCGGATACTTCCGCCCGTGGCAATCCACGTGTTGGTGCGGGCATTATAGGAACGGTACTTGGCCCTGCACCAGGCCACATGGCGGCTGCCGCCGGCATAGACCGCGCCCGGCGTGCTGAGGATGATCGCGCTGCCGATCAGCGGTGCCGCCAGCCACCACGGGCTGTTATAATAGTAGCCGCCGTAATAGTGCCGGCAATTGCCGCGTCTAGCGGAGCAGCGCGGGCCATGGACCCGGTTGTTGTAGTGACGTTTCACCCGGTGGCGCGTGGCCACTTCGGTCAGAAGGTCCGGATTGCCGGCCTGTTCCCCAGCCATCTGCTGGACGGCCGGAAGGGTAAGCGCCGAGGCGGGTGCGGCCGCGAAGCCCAACGCACCGGTGCCGATGAGTACGATTGATAGGAAAGTCTTCTTGAACATTGGTTCCACTCCATTGCTGCGGTGCGCCCCGCTTGAACACAAGCACCACCCCGCTTCTTACACAATTGTCCGAACGCGGGAAAGGTTCCCATCCTGAAACAAGATTGTGGCCGGAATTCAGCGCGCCCGCTCGATCTCGACGCCCACACTCCGGGCATTCCTGATGATATCCGGCTTCTCGACCCTGACCCGCGCCGCCTTCACCCGCTTGTCCTTGAGGCAGGACCGGGCAATCTTCTCGCACAGGGTCTCGACCAGATTGACATGCCCCTCGGCGACAATCGCCTCGACCTTCTTCACCACGATTTCATAGGAAACGACATGGCTGATGTCGTCGTCCTTGGGGCCATGCCCTTCGGCGACCGACAGATCGATATTAACGATGATCCGCTGTTGATCGGTCTTCTCATGGTCATAGATGCCGATCAGCGCCATCAACTCGAGATCGCGCACGAACACATGGCGCAAGCCGGAAGCGGCGGAGGCGACATGGTGGGAGATGATGGGTTTCTTAGGTGTCATTCTACGGATTCCCGTCCATTAACAAACACATAATTTTGAACGAAGTCTTTTTGCTTCATCCTATATTTCAGCAGGCTGAAGGAGACCATGGCAGGCAGTTGGACGTGCCACCTCTGACGGGGTAAGGCGCCACGTCAATTTACCTGCGCCGGCGCGGAAATCTCCTGCTGGACATGCAACATCTGTGGTAACGGTCCATCAATGGCCACGTCTCTCTTGGCGATCGACATAGGCCATCAACACGGCATCCATGCGGGTTTGCCAACCCTTGCCGGTGGACTTGAAATAATCGATCACACGGGAACTGTAGCGCACCGAAGTGAGGCGCTTGTTCTCCTTGCCGATCTCAGGCACTCCCCGGATGATCGTTTCTTCCCAATCATCCGGCACGAACAGGTCAGGGTCTTCGGCGATTTGCCGCTCGATCTCATCTTGCGGCACCTCACGGCCATAATCCGTTCGATCCTCACCACTGGCAAGCATCGCCTTGATCTCATCCATGCTGTGTCTGCCGATACGCTCTTTCTTCGCCATGGCGCGCCCTCCTTGCTGTTATGATGCGTATCCGGCCTTCCCGTTCCGTCCACACCACGGCAAATAGCTTGCCGTTGCGCTCTGCCACCGTGACGATGCGTTCTTCATCACCACGAAGGGACGGGTAGCTGTAAGCCGGCCGGCCGTCGAGGAGGGACGACATCGCCATAATGTCGATGCCGCGTTCGGTCAGCACCTTCTGGCGCTTCTCCTCATCCCACTCGAACTCCATACACAATCCAATTTGTAGCTACAATTATAGCTGCAAATGATAGTATGGCAAGTTAATTGATGGTTACAGCTAATTGATGGTTACGCCTTTTCCCGCCGGACATCCGCGCCAATAAGTCTTTGGGCGGCACCCACCGATCGGCCGGCATGGCGGTCAGTTCGCGCCGTTCCTCGCACGCCTGATGGAGGCGGCGGAGGCGAAGTGATGGGAGACGATAGGTTTTTGGGTGGCATTTTACGGATTGCCGTTTGTTAACAAGCACATATATGGACACATTAAGGTTTTATTTCATAATATATTTCAGCGGGCGAAGAGAAACAGTAGCAGACTGTTCTACGCGTCGGCCCTTGGAACCGCAGGGACGAACGTCGATCTATCAGCGAGCGATGAGCGCTGCTAGTCCTGCCGACGGTTTCAGAGTGACTATTCGACGTGCGCAGGTGCAGCGGAAAGCGCCGTGTGTCAGACGCAGTGGAGTTTCCAGCGCAAAAGCAGGCATTTGAGCACGGAATCGTTATGCGACCCGCTCGACGACGTCCGTAACTCTGGATATTCTGTTCGTGCAACAACATGAGGGCCGCGATGGGTGCGCATGTCATCTCGCCACAAACCTGTTTACTTGCGTCGCTAAATTGGCTCGAAAAGGAAATGGGCGTCATCGTAGAACAAGCATTGATTGTGAGGAATAGCGGCACGTGGCTTGAACTAAGAAACCTGTCATCAGATGGCGATCTGGACGCAGACGATTTCATGCCAATCTTGCGATCGCTGATCTCAAGACGAGTAATTGCGGACACAGACTCGTTGACGATTTTGGATGTATTGTTGATCGATTTTCACGTGCTAAACCCCACACCCATCGTTGAGCGAATTGGACTTGTGACAAACGTTTCTACTCCCTCGCCCTGGCTGAGTCTCGCCATGGTTAAGACTGCGCGAGGTGTCGAAGCTCGTGACTATTCGCGTGTCGGTGAAATTTGGGGCAGCAATATGCTTTGGCCTTTCTAAGTTTCGGAGCGCTTCATACTGATTGACCTATCCTTGCGCGGCGTAATCGTCACTCCAATATGGATTTGCTCTTGAGGTAAAGTGTAGAGAAATTAAGAACGGATATGATCCTAGCTTTGCGTCCAGCGATTTAAGGGCGCGGCCAGTTAGATGCAAAAAGGCACCCCGATGTTGGCCATCGCGCCCAAAGTAGACCGCTGTATGGGTGTCCTCCCCTCGTTCACAGGTAATTTCTTGGACAGAGTAGTCTCCTTCAATAACAGTGGGCATAAACTGGAGGACCGCATCTATCAGCTGACGCATAGTGATCGTTGGTATTTTTGGTCGCATGTAAGGCGCAGCTATGAATTCTGTCATGCCAAACTCCCCTGACGTCTCAACATAACAGAAAACTTGACGTACGCAATGTAAGCTTGATTTTGCAGAATTGAAATGTACTCCCTCATTCCGTCACCTCGATCACGTCCGGCGTCTGCCACACCAGGTGCTGGCCGCCGTCGAGCGCGATCATCTGGCCGGTGAGGGAGGGCTGCGACAATATGAATTGGACCGCCGCCGAGATTTCCGCAGGCGACGTACCGCGCCCCAGAAGCGTCAGGCGTGTCTGTTTGGCGAACTCCTCCTCGTCCATGCGGATTGAAGGGAGCGCCGGGCCGGGGCCGATGGCGTTGACGCGGATGTGGGGGGCCAGCGCCTGGGCGAGCGTCCGCGTCGCCGTCCACAGGCCCGATTTCGACATGGTATAGGAGAAGAAGCGTGGATTGAGCTTCCACACGCGCTGGTCGATGATCGAGATGATGTTGCCCTCTCGACCCATGGGCAATTGCCGGGCGAAGGCCTGGGAGAGGAAGACCGGGGCACGCAGGTTGGTGTCGCTGTGCCTGGCCCAGCTCGATTGCGAGATCGAACCCACTTCGTCAGGCTCGAACAGCGAGGCATTGTTGATGAGGCAGGTGAGGCCACCGAGCCCTTGAGACGCCTCGGCGATCAGCCGGTCCGGCACCTGCGGCTCCGACAGGTCGCCGCGCACGATGACGGCGCGCCGCCCGAGGCCGCGAATCAGCGCCGCCACGTCCTCCGCTTCCGCCAGCGAGGCATTGCAATGGACCGCCACATCCCAGCCGCCCGCCGCCAGATCGAGCGCCAGTTGCCGCCCGATGCGTTTGGCCGAACCGGTGACGAGAACCGACTTCATGATTTCGGCAAGAGGATCACATAGTGCTTGCGCACTTTTCTCACCGTCTCCCAGGTGCCCTTGAAACCCGCCGGAATGATGAAGGCATCGCCTTTCTTCAAGGTCCAGCTCTTGCCCTTGTCATTGGTCAGGATCGCCTTGCCCGCGATGAAATGGCAGAACTCCCATTCCGCGTAATCAACATTGACCTTGCCCGGCGTTGACTCCCAGATGCCGCAGAAAAGCCTGCCGTCCTCGCCGCTGAAATGGTTCCAGGTCTTGGTGGTGTATTTGCCTTTGATGAGCTTGGCGGGATCGGCCTTGCTCTTCTCCACTTGGGGCGCCGACTTGCCCTTGGTCTTCATCAGCACGATATCGGTCATTGTCCAGCTTCCCGTTCCACTCGTTTCAGCAGTTCATCCTTGCCCGGCTTGAAGTCCGAGGCAACCCAACAGTCTTCGAGGCTTTGGAGGATAGCGCCGATCTCCGGCCCAGGCTGCATGCCAGCATTCATCAAATCACGTCCGCTCACCGGCATCTTCGGAATGGGCCAACGCTTCGGCAGGGAGAGCAAGCGCTTCCAGGCCCGGTCATCCATTGGCGCCCTGGAACGCGCCCAGGCGATCTGCACCAGATCGCGCCACGCCTCCGCGCCTGTCCGGTAAAGCACAGCGCGCTGCTCGCGCGGGCGCAAAGCCGGTGACGGCGGCAGCAGCGCGGCGATGGCTTCGAGGCGCTTCGCTTCCGTGTTGGACAGCCGCCAGCGCTCTTTCATGGCCAGGGGATCGGCGGCGAGAACCGCCAGCCTGAGCAGCGCGTCCTCCGGCAGGCGCGCCAGCACGCGCCATTGCTCCGTGTACGGAAGAAGATGTTTGAGGATGGAGTGCTTGTGCATCAACTTGAGAGTGGGAACAGCCCCCGGCGCTATCAGCAGCTTGAACATTTCTTGCCGAATGCGCTCCGCCGAGAGCCCGTCGAGACCCTTGGCGTATCGCACGCAGGCCGATAGCCCGTCCTGATCGGGCGTGCCCTTGCCGAAATGCGCATGAAAGCGGAAGAAGCGCAGAATGCGCAAGTAGTCTTCCTCGATGCGTTTCTCTGGGCTACCGGCAAAGCTGATTCTCTTTCGCAGAATATCCCGGTAACCATCTGTAAAGTCATATATTTTCCCGCGAGCGTCACAATAGAGTGCATTCATGGTGAAATCGCGGCGCCAGGCATCGGCCTGCCAATCATCCGTATACTGAACTTTGGCGCGGCGCCCGTCGGTCTCGACATCGTGGCGAAGCGTCGTCACTTCATAGGGAACATGGTCGGAGACCACCGTCACCGTGCCATGATCGATGCCGGTGGGCACCACTTTCATGCCCGCCGTTTCGCATGCGGCCTTCACCGCCTCCGGTGCGAGCGTCGTTGCGAGATCGACATCGGCCACCGGAATCTTGTGCAGCGCGTTGCGCACCGCTCCCCCCGCCACCCGCGCTTCGCCGCCGGCCTCCGCGATCGCCTTGAACACGCGTTGCAACGATGCGGCGCGCAGCCACTTGGCGCGCCCCAGCGATGGCAGTCTATGCTTCATAGACCAGCCCATAGAGATTGCGGATCATGCCGGCCGTCGCCCCCCAGATGTAACGCTCGCCATAGGGCATGGCATAGAAGAAGCGCTCGCGTCCCTGCCACTCACGCGAATGGCGCTGGTGATGGGCCGGGTTCATCAGGAACGACAACGGAACTTCGAAGACATCGGCGACCTCTTGCGGCTGCGGCGTCACCGTGAAGCCGGAGCGGAGCAGCGCCACCACCGGCACCACGCGATAGGACGTGCCGGTCAGATAGGTGTCGAGATAGCCCAGCGGCTCGACGAAATGCCGCTCGATGCCCGTCTCCTCCTCGGTCTCGCGCAAGGCTGCGGCCACCGGGCTTTCGTCGCCGTCATCGATGCGTCCGCCCGGAAACGCCACCTGGCCCGGATGACGCGACAGGTGTCCGGTGCGCTGGGTGAGAATCACATGCAGTGAATCGCCGCGCGTCACCAGCGGTACCAGAACGGCAGCGGGCTTCGGCACGTTGCCGGCCACAATGAGACGCGCTTGCGGATTGAGATCGTCGTCGCCGCGCCGCGATACTTCCGGAGGTGCCGCATGCAGATAGGCCGCGGCGCGCCTGCGGAACTCGTCCTCATCGAAGCGGAAGCTCAAGGTGCGAGTCCGATCTCGCCCGCCCGCTGCATCGGGAAGAAGTGGCCGCTCGACCGCACCCCGAACCAGCCGTCCTCGACGCGCCCCGCCGCCACCAGATCATAGAACAGCGCCCGCGTCACCAGCGCCTCGAGCCCCGCCCTGACCAGCACATAGGGCTTGAGGCCATCGGTTCCAGCCTCCACCGCGAAACGCAAGGGATGGGCGGCATCCACCGTCACCTCATCGTCCACATTGGTCTCGAAGCGGATCGCCTGGGCGCGGCCCTCGCCCTCAACCCGCATCCGCACCGCCGTAAACGGCGCGTCATCGACCCGGATGCCGCATTTCTCCACCGGCGTCACCAGATAGAACTGGCCGTCCGCATCATGCCGCAGGATCGAGGAGAAGAGCTGCACCAGGGGCTTCCGGCCGATCGGCGAATTCATGTAGAACCAGGTGCCGTCACCGGCGATGCGCATGTCGATGTCGCCGCAGAAGGGCGGATTCCACAGATGCACCGGGGCCGGACCCTTTCCGGCCTTCGCCGCCTCGCCTAAGCCCCGCAACGGGCGGCTTGCATCCCTTTGATCCGTGGTCATCATTGCTTCGTTAATTGAGTCGCGTGTATCCGCCTCTTTTAGGCCATTCTCGTTCACGAGGATGCCGTTTAATGACAAACCCATGCCGTGACGGTTAAACGGCCTTCTCCAAACTATAGTGAGCCCCATGCCCAGCATCAATGAAGCAGACCGCCAGATCATCGCCGACCTGGAATCCACCGGCCAGCGGCTTGAAAAAGTCCGCGCCGCCATCGGCCGCGTCATTTTCGGCCAGGACGAGGTGGTGGAACAGGTGCTGATCGCCGTCCTGGGCGGCGGCCATGCCCTCCTCGTCGGCGCCCCCGGCCTCGCCAAGACCAAGCTCGCCACGACACTTGGCCGCGTGTTGGGCCTCGACGAGAAGCGCGTGCAGTTCACGCCCGACCTGATGCCGGCCGATATCTTAGGCTCCGAAGTCCTCGACGAGACCGAGAGCGGCCGCCGCCAGTTCCGCTTCGTGCCGGGCCCGGTATTCTGCCAATTGATGATGGCCGATGAAATCAACCGCGCCAGCCCCCGCACCCAGTCCGCCCTGCTGCAAGCCATGCAGGAGCATCATGTGACGGTGGCGGGCGTGCGCCACGATCTGCCGCGCCCCTTCCATGTGCTGGCAACGCAAAATCCCATCGAGCAGGAAGGAACCTATCCGCTGCCCGAGGCCCAGCTCGACCGTTTCCTGCTGCAGGTCGACGTGCCCTATCCATCCCTCGATGCCGAACGCCGCATGCTGTTTGCCACGACCGGCGACGGCGAAGCCGAGGCCGAGAAGGTGCTCTCCACCACCGAACTCCTGAACGCCCAGCGCCTGACCCGCCTCATTCCGGTCGGCGAACAGGTGGCCGAGGCCATCCTCAAAGTGGTGCGTTCTGCGCGTCCCGGCCCCGATGCCGACGATTTCGTCAACAGATGCGTCGCCTGGGGGCCGAGCCCCCGCGCCAGCCAGGCGCTGATGCTGGGATCCCGCGCCCGCGCGCTCCTGCAAGGAAGACTGTCGCCTTCGCTCGACGATGTGCTGGCGCTCCTGGGGCCGGTGTTCCGCCACCGCATGGCGCTGACCTTCACCGCCCGCGCCGATGGCCACACCATCGACAGCGCCATTGAACGTTTCGCCAAGATCATCGCCTGAGACGATGACAGCAACCGCCACTGCCTTAGGCCTTACCAGCCGCGCCGAACAGGCGGCGGCAGCACTGCCGCCTCTGCTGGTCGAGGCCCAGCGCATCGCCGCCACCGTCATCATCGGCGACCATGGGCGGAAACGCGCCGGGCCGGGCGAGAGCTTCTGGCAGTACCGGCCCTATAGTTTTGGCGATTCGACCCAGCGCATCGACTGGCACAAATCGGCCCGCTCCAACCGCATCTATATCCGCGAGAACGAATGGGAGGCGGCCAATACGCTCTGGCTCTGGGCCTCGCCCCATGTCTCCATGGAGTTCCGCTCGCATCTGTCGCCGGTTACCAAACGCGACCGCGCCCAGGTGATTGCGCTCGCCATCGGATCGCTGGCGGTGCAGTCGCACGAACGCATCGGCGCTATCGGTTCCCCCCATGGCCCGGACCATTCGCGTGGGAACCTGATCCGCATCGCCGAATGGTTCATGCGCAATGAGGGCCCCGCGCTCCCCTCCTTCGCCCGCATGCCGCGCTTTTCCTCCGCCCTGCTGGTCAGCGACTTTTTCGACAGGCCGTCCGACATCGCCGCCGCCGTGACGCCGCTCGCCGCCGCCGGCATCCATGGCCATCTGGTGCAGGTCGTCGATCCGGCCGAAGAGACGCTCCCCTATGCCGGCCGCGTCGAATTCCAGGACATGGCAGGCCCGATGAAATTTCTCTCAAGCAAGACCGAGACCCTGCGCGAGGCCTATGGCGCCAAGCTCGAAAGCCACCGCGAGGCGCTCCGCGATCTCTGCCGCCGCATCGGCTGGAGCTTCACCCTGCACCGTACCGACCAGAAGCCCACCCATCTGCTGCTCATGCTTCACACGCTGATTTCCGGCGAGATGGCGCGATGAGTGTCCTGCAAGCCTTGAGCTTCACCACGCCATGGGCGCTCGCCGCATTGCTGCTGCTCCCCGTCATCTGGTGGCTGTTGCGCTTCACCCCGCCCAAGCCCCTGACGGTCAGGTTCCCGCCGCTCCGCCTGCTGCTCGACCTTGTCAACCGCGAGGAACAGCCCGACAAGACGCCCTGGTGGCTGATGCTGCTGCGCCTCATGGTTGCAGCCCTTCTTATCATTGCCGTATCGCACCCGATCTATGCGCCGGGCCATGTCGCGGGGATCGCCAGGGAGCCGCTGCTGCTCATCGTCGACGACACCTGGGCCGCCGCCAAGGACTGGGCCAAGCGCCAGGAAATCATGGCCGAAATCCTGGATCGAGCGAAAGCCGCCGATGCAACTGTCATATTGGCAACTTCAACGCCGCAATTGCGCCCGCGGAGCCTCGAACCCGCCGCTGCCGA
Organism: Hyphomicrobiales bacterium; assembly: GCA_031430715.1. Taxonomy (GTDB): domain Bacteria; phylum Pseudomonadota; class Alphaproteobacteria; order Rhizobiales; family Aestuariivirgaceae; genus Aestuariivirga. The sequence goes on from JANPCA010000486.1 coordinate 16,155, forward strand.
TCAGGCGAAGTCAATAGCGGCGGCGCTGCAGCCGCGTGCCCTTGATCCGGGCCGTGACGGCCTCCTCGCCAGCCTCAAGGAGCGCTTCGCTTCGGCCAGCGCCTTGCGCATCATCTGGCTCAGCGACGGCATTGATGACGGCAAAGCGGTGGCCTTTGCCATGGGCCTGCAAGCGCTGGCGGGCGGTAAGGCGAATGTCGAGGCCATCGTGCCGGAAAACTCCGGCCTGCCCCTGGCGCTTGGCCCACCCGGCTTCGATGGCGGCCGCATCAAGATCACGGCGCTCCGCGTGAGCGAGGCGCAGGCCCGCGCCGTCAAGGCCACGGCCCGGGCTTCCAACGGCCGCAGCCTTGGCGACATCGATTTGAACTTCGCCGCCAATGCCACCAAAGCCGAGGGGTCCATCGAATTGCCCATCGAACTTCGAAACGAGGTCAGCCGCATCGCCATCGAAGGCGAGCGCAATGCCGCCGCCACCTTCCTGCTGGACGACCGCTGGCGCCGCAAGTCCGTGGCCATGCAATCGGGCGGTTCCAGCGAAAGCGCCCAGGCGCTGCTGTCGCCGCTCTACTATGTGTCGCGCGCCCTTGAACCCTTTGGCGAAATGAGCGAACCCCAGGATGCGGCGGCCCTCAAAAGTCTGCTCGACCAGGGCCTCTCCCTGCTGGTACTGGCCGACATCGGCGTGCTGCCCGACGAGAACCGGACGATGGTGGAGGAATGGGTGAAGCGCGGTGGCGCCCTGCTGCGCTTTGCCGGTCCTCGCCTCGCCGGCGCCCAGGACAGCCTCATTCCGGTGGCGCTCCGCGAGGGTGGCCGCTCGCTCGGCAGCGCCTTGAGCTGGGAAACGCCGCAGGCCCTGCAGCCCTTCCCGGAAAAGAGTCCCTTCGCCGGATTGGCCATCGACGATACAGTACGCGTCACCCGCCAGGTGCTCGCCGAACCCGATGCCGAACTCCCCGACAAGGTCTGGGCAACGCTCGAAGACGGAACCCCGCTGGTCACCGCCCGGCGCGAAGGCAAGGGCCTGATCGTGCTGTTTCACATCACCGCCAATGCCGACTGGTCGAACCTTCCCTTGACCGGCCTGTTCGTCGAAATGCTGCGCCGGGTACTCGATCTGGCCCCAGCGGCGGGTGGCGGTGCGGCGGTCACCGCTGCCAGTGCCGAGGCGCAAGCCTTCGCCCCCTGGCGCGCCTTGACCGGTTTCGGCGAACTGGCCGACCCCCTTCCCGATATTCAACCGATTCCCGCCGCCCAGATCGACAAGGCGCAAGCCTCCGCCGCAACGCCTGCCGGCCTCTACCGCCGCGGCGCCCAGGAGCGCGCCCTCAATATCACCAGGCGCGGCGAAGCATTGACCCCCATCGCCAATCTTCCAGCAGGAGTTGCTATAAGATCGCTGGCGCCGTTGCCGGCCCTGCCGCTGGCACCCTTCGCTTTCCTCGCCGCCTTCGCTCTCTTCCTCGCCGATTGCCTCGCCGCCCTGTTCTTGGGCGGGGGCCTCAACCGCCTGCGAGCCAGAGGGGCAGCCGCGGCCTTGCTCGCGGCGCTGATTGTTCCGTGGACGGACGATGCCCGCGCGCAAGATGCCGACAGCTTCGCCATGCAAGCGGCCCTGCAAACCCATTTCGGCTATGTCGTCACCGGCGACGAAGCCATCGACCAGGTGAGCCGCGAGGGGCTGACCGGCCTGAACCTCATCCTCCGCGAACGCACCTCGGTCGATCCGGGCGAACCGATGGCGGTCAACATCGAGCGCGACGACGTGGTCTTCTTCCCGCTGCTCTATTGGCCGGTGCGCGCCGATGCCGAAGTGCCCTCCGACGCCGCGATCGCCAAGATGGACGCCTACATGAAAAATGGCGGCACCATCTTCTTTGATCTCCGCGAGGACGGCACCGAGACACTGGGCGGCTCCGCCACCGCCGAATCATTGCGCCGCATGCTGGCGAAGCTGGACATCCCGCCCATCGAGCCCGTGCCGACCGAGCATGTGCTGACACGGTCCTTCTACCTGATGGAATCCTTCCCCGGCCGCTATGCGCAAGGCCAGCTCTGGGTTGAACGTGGCGACGCCGAAACGAGCGCCGCCAATGCTGATGGTGTGAGCGCCATCATCATCGGCGCCAATGACTACGCCGCCGCCTGGGCGCTGGATGACAGAGGCGAAGGCCTCTACGCCATGATCCCCGGCATCGACCGCCAGCGCGAAATGGCGTTCCGCAGCGGGGTGAACATCGTGATGTACGCCCTGACGGGCAACTACAAG
>JANPCA010000487.1:0-12342 GCA_031430715.1 Hyphomicrobiales bacterium
CCACCGCACATAATAATCACGCACCTCTGGATCGGGATGGGCGAAGTGATTGAGCCGTCCGTAAGGCCCGGTCATGATCGAGGTGATCTTGGCACCCTTGGCCGCGCAGGCCTTGGCCATGCGGTCGGTGAGGCGCTTGACCGTTGAAGTCTGCCACGAAGGATTGATGAATTCGTGCACCAGCTGAATGTGCCCGATGCCGATATCATCTGCCAGAACGGCGATCACATCGTCTGGTTCGGCAAAGCGGTTCACCAGCGGATTGGTGTTGACGGACAGTGAAAACCCCATGTGACGGGCCTGCGGTTGTTGCAGTGCAATGACGAATTCTGTTGACTGCGGAGCATATATGAAAAATATTGCAGCTCAAGAAAAATAATTCAAATATCGTCAAGCGTGGGAGCGCCGTTGAACCAGTACCGCCCAAGCCTTCAGGTGGATGAGGAGGCCGCATTGGCGGCCCGCGCCGCTTGGCTGCATTTCGCCGGCGGAAAGACGCAAGGCGAAGTGGCGGAACTGCTGGGGGTGCAAAGCACCAAGGCCCATCGCCTCATCGCCCGGGCGCGCAGTGATGGGCTGATCCGGGTGTTCGTCGAGGGCCCCATCGCCGGCTGCATCGCGCTTGAGGAGAAACTGAAGGCGCAGTATGGCTTGCACCAATGCGAGGTGGTGCCGAACCTCGACGAGGGCGCGCTGCCGCTGCGCACGCTTGGCATGGCGGGGGCGCGCTACATCCGCAACCTGATCGAGTCTGGACGCCACGGTCTGATCGGCATCGGCCACGGCCGCACGCTTGCGGCGGCAATCGACCTGATGCCGAGCGTTCCCGCTGGGGCGTTTAAGTTCGTGTCGCTCCTGGGCGGTCTCACGCGGCGCTTCGCGGCCAGCCCCTTCGACGTGATCCACCGCCTGGCCGAGCGTACCGGGGCCGAGGCCTATGTGATGCCGGTGCCGTTCTTCGCCAATACCGCCAAGGACCGCCGCGTGCTCGAAGCGCAATATGGCGTGTCCGGCGTCATCGCCATGGCCCGCGAGGCGGAACTCTATATCGCCGGTATCGGTGAGGTCGATCGTAAGAGTTTCATCGCCTCGGCCGGCATGCTCGATGAGGAAGACATTCAGGAAGTGATGAAAACCGGCGCCGTCGCCGAAATCCTCGGGCACTTTTTCAATGCGCAAGGCCAGCATCTGCCCAATTCCGTTTCCGAACGCGCCATGGCGCCGCGCTTCGAGGAAATGAAGCGCCACAAGATCGTCGCCCTCGCCGGCGGCACCGCCAAGACCCAGGCCATCCGCGCCATTCTCGAGCACGGTATTCTTTTTGGCCTGATCACCGACGAGGCCACAGCCAAGCGCCTCGCAACCGCCAAACCGGGACGTGAACCCGGCAAGAAGAACGGGAAAACCGCACCGGGCTAACCAAGCACGTGCTTAACTTGAAACCTAATGGAGGAATGGGACATGTACGATAAGGAAAAAGGCCTCTTCGATGCCTTCGTGGCCAAGAAGATGAGCCGCCGCGAATTGCTGCAGGCAACCGGCAAGGCGGGCCTCTCGGCCTCGGCCGCCGGCTTCCTGGTAACCCAGGCGCAGACCAGGGCCATGGCCGCCGATTTCGACTGGATGAAGTACAAGGGCTCGAAGCTGAAGCTCCTGCTCAACAAGCACCCCTATGCCGACGCCATGATCGCCAACATCCAGACCTTCAAGGACGCGACCGGCATGGACATCAGCTGGGACGTGTTTCCGGAAGACGTCTATTTTGATAAGGTCACGGCGGCGCTGTCGTCGGGATCGACCGAATACGATGCCTTCATGACCGGCGCCTACATGACCTGGACCTATGGTCCGGCCGGCTGGATCACCGACTTGAACGAGTACATCAAGGATCCGGCCAAGACCAATCCCAATTACAACTGGGAAGACATGCTGCCGGGCCTGCGCGCTTCGACATCGTGGAACGGCGTACCGGGCGGCGAGCTTGGCAGTGCCGATGCCAAGCAGTGGTGCATCCCGTGGGGTTATGAACTCAACAACATCTCCTACAACAAGAAGATGTTCGACAAGGTAGGCGTGCAGCCGCCGAAGAACATGGGCGAATTGCTCGAGGTGTCGGCCAAGCTCACCAAGGATCTGGGCGGCCCCTATGGCGTCAGCGTGCGCGGCTCGCGGAGCTGGGCCTCGATCCATCCGGGCTTCCTGTCGGGCTATGCCAACTTCGGGGAGAAGGACTTCAACGTCACTGACGGCAAGCTGAAGGCGGCGATGAACACGCCCGGCTCCAAGGCCTTCCACAAGGACTGGGTCAAGATGATCCAGGACTCGGGCCCCAAGAACTGGTCGACCTATACTTGGTATCAAGTTGGTGCCGATCTCGGTGCCGGTGCCTCCGCCATGATGTTCGACGCCGATATTCTTGGCTACTTCATGAACGGCGGCGACAACAAGGAAGCAGGCAACCTCGGTTATGCGCCCTTTGCCGCCAACCCGGCCGCGGCCGCTCCGACACCGAACGTGTGGATCTGGTCGCTGGCCATGAACAACGCGGGCACGCAGAAGGATGCCACCTGGTACTTCCTGCAATGGGCCACGTCCGTCGAACACGCCCTGTTCGGGGCCCGCAAGATGGACTTCGTCAACCCGGTCCGCGCCTCGGTATGGAAGGACGAGGAATTCCGCACCCGCATCGACAAGTCCTATGCTGGTTATCTCAACCAGCATGACGTGTCGGCCCCGGGTGCCAAGATCTACTTCACCGCCCAGCCGCTGTTCTTCGACATGACCACGCTGTGGGCGGAGAACCTGCAGAAGATGGTCGCCAAGGAAATCAATGTCGACGAAGGCCTTGATGCCATGGCTGCCGAAATGGACAAAACACTCTCCGAAGCCGGCCTCGGCTAGGCTATCGTGACAGCGCGCGGGAATTGCGACTCCCTGCGGAATTCCCGCGCGTCCTTCTTAGTATGGGGCACCAACCATGACCGCCGCCGCCATCCGCACACCCGTGAAGCAAAGCCGCTTCATGCGCCGGGCGCTTCCCTATCTGCTGAGCCTGCCGGCACTGTTGATGTGCATCGGCATCCTCATTCCGTTCTTCACGGCAGTCTATTACTCGCTGCTGCGTTACCGCATGAACCTGCCGCAGATGAAGGGCTTCATCTGGTTCGACAACTACATTAATTTCTTTTTCGACCTGAAGTTCTGGAACACCGTCTATATCTCGCTGCTCTACGCGGCACTCACCGTCGGCATCGAACTGGTCTTCGGACTGTGTATCGCCCTCCTCCTGCAACGCCCGTCGCGCTTCAACAACATCGCTTCCATTCTCCTGCTGCTTCCCCTCATGACGGCGCCGGCATTGGCGGCCCTCATGTGGAAGCTGATGACCAATCCCAATTTTGGCATACTCAGTTATCTGGTGAGCCTCTTGGGGGTCACCGATTTCAAGTGGGCCTCCGATCCGGGCACGGCGCTTTTCACCGTCGTGCTCGTCGACATCTGGGTCTACACGCCCTTCATCATGATCCTGCTGCTGGCCGGCCTGCGCTCGCTGCCCCAGGCGCCGTTTGAAGCAGCGGCACTCGATGGCGTGCCGAGGAGTTTCGTGTTCTTCCGCATCACGCTGCCGATGCTGATGCCCTATATCATCACCGCGACCCTGTTCCGCCTGCTCGATTCGATCCAGCAATTCGACATCATATATGCGATGACGCAAGGCGGCCCCGGCGACAAGCTGCTGGTCTTCCAGGTGCAGGCCTATCTCGATTTCTTCCAGGCCACCAATGTCGGCCGATCGGCGGCGCTGATGGTCATCCTGTGGGCGATTACTTATGCGCTCTCCAACGTCTTCATCAAGCAATGGCTCAAACTGCGCGAACGCGCCCATGGAGGAGCTTGAGGCATGGACCACACATCCTCCTTCGAAAAAATCCTCCGCGCCGCGCTGATCACGCTCGTGCTGGTCTTCTTCCTGTTCCCGATCTTCTGGATCTTCCTGATGTCGTTCCAGACCAACGAGACCATCCTGCGCATTCCGCCATCGGTCGTCTTCACGCCGATCTTCGACAACTACACGGCGCTCATTACCGGGGAACTGCGGACTTCGGCCGGCAGCCTGCAACTGAACTTCATGCAGAACCTGTGGAATTCGGTGCTGCTGTCGACCTGCTCGGTGGCCCTCTCGCTGGTGCTTGGCGTGCCTGCGGCTTACGCCTTCGCGCGTTTCAAGTTCCGGCTCGGCGAGGACATCGCCTTCACGCTGCTGTCCTTCCGTTTCGCGCCGGCCCTTCTGGTTCTGCTGCCGTTGAGCCTCTATTTCAAGACGCTGGGCCTCACCAATACTTACATTGGACTGATCTGGGTCTATCAATTGATCTGCCTGCCCTTGATCCTGTGGATCGTGCGCGGCTATTTCGAGGATATCAGCCCGGATATCGAACATGCCTACCGCATCGCCGGCAACAGCTGGTGGAAGACCTTCCGCAACATTTCCATTCCGCTGGCCAAGCCCGGCATCGCGGCGGCGGGACTCCTGGCCTTCATCTTCGCCTGGAACAATTTCATCTTCGCATTGATCCTCGCCTCCGCCGACAAGCAGCCCGTGACGGTCGGTGCCCTTGCCTTCGTCACGGCGTCGGGCATCCAGTATGGCCAGATCGCCGCGGCCATCGTGCTCTCGGTGACGCCGACACTCGCTCTCGCGCTTTATGCGCAACGCTATTTGGTGGAAGGCCTCTCCATGGGCGCGGTGAAGGGATGAACCAGTTAGCACTGAAATCGCTGTCCAAGTCCTATGGCGCCTTCAAGGTCTTCGACGGCCTCGACCTTAGCGCAGACGCCGGCGAGATCGTGGTGATCTTCGGCGGTTCCGGCACCGGCAAGACGATCCTCCTGCGTTTGATCGCCGGCGTGGAGGAGCCGACCTCAGGGCTGATCGAACTGGACGGCATGGATGTCGCCGACGTGGCGCCGGAACACCGCAATGTCGGCATGGCCTTCCAGAACTTCGCGCTGTTCCCGCATATGTCGGCAATGGAAAACATCGCCACGCCATTGCAGGCCCGGGGCAAGGCGGCGGCCGCGGTGCAGGCGGGCGTTGCCAAGGTGGCGAAGCTCTTGAAAATCGACCACGTTCTGGGCCACGCGCCGCGCGAATTGTCGAATGGCCAGAAGCAGCGTACCGCATTGGCCCGGGCGCTTGCCGCCGAGCCGCGCATCCTGCTGCTTGACGATCCCTTGCGCAATGTCGATGCCAAGCTGCGCTTCGAGATGCGCCTCGAATTGCCGCGCCTGTTGCGCCAGACCGGAGCCACGGTTCTTTATGTGACGCAAGACTACAAAGAGGCCATGGCGCTGGCCGACCGTATCGCGGTGCTGGCGGGGGGCAAATTCGTCCAGGTGGCCACGCCTGAGGACATCTACATGCGCCCCGCCACTTTAAGCGTCGCGCGCCTCTTTGGCGACCCGGCCATCAACACGGCGGAAACAAAAGTCGAGGCGAATGGGTCAGCGGTTCATGTGACGCTTGGCGGTGTCAAGGTTGCGATCAGCAGCACCCATGGCGGTCTTGCCGGCCGGGCCGTTACCTTCGCCGTGCGCCCCGAGGCGGTGATGATCCAGACCGGCAAGGCGACCGGTCTCGCCGCGACGGTCATGGCGGTGACGCCCTTCAACGAGCGCACGGTGCTTCTGCTGCAATCGGAAGGCGGTTGGGAATTCCTCGCCTCGCTGCCCTCGTCATCCCCAGACATTCCCGAACCGGGCACCACCGTGATGGCCAGCTTCGATCCGCCGGGGACCCATCTCTTCGATCTCAACACGGGCGTGCGTCTCCATGGCTGAGCTTGTGATTTCCAAACTGGACAAGATCTACCGCCCCAGCCGCAAGGCGCCGGTGCACGCCGTGCAGGCTCTCGATCTGACGGTGAAGTCTGGGGAAATCGTGGCGTTGCTCGGCTCGTCGGGCTGCGGCAAGACCTCGACCTTGCGCATGATCGCCGGCTTCGAGGATGTCTCTGCGGGATCAATCACCATTGCCGGCAAGCCGGTGCATGACCTAGCCCCCTCGGCGCGCGGCGTCGCCATGGCCTTCGAGGCCTATTCGCTCTATCCGCCGCTGACCATCGGCGAGAACATGGCCTTCGCGCTGAAGGCCGCAAAGCTTGGGAGTGCCGAAACCGATGCCAAGGTGAAGGCCATGGCCGAGATGCTGGAGATATCGGCCATTCTCAACAAATATCCCGTCTCCGTGTCGGGCGGCCAGCAGCAGCGCGCCAGCCTTGGCCGCGCCCTGGTGCGCAAGGCCGATCTCTATCTGCTCGACGAACCCATGGGCCAGCTCGAACCGCAATTGCGCGCCATCCTGCGCGGCCGCATCAAGCATTACTTACGCGAACACCAGTGCACGACGATCCTCGTCACCCACGACCAGACCGAGGCCAATGCCCTGGCCGACCGCATCGCCGTCAAGGAGGGTGGGCTGCTGCAGCAATATGCGACACCCGCCGAACTGAAAGCGCGCCCCGCCAACCTCTTCACCGGCACCTTCGTCGGCGAGCCGCCCATGAATGTCTTCGACGCCGATGTGAAAGCCGATGGCAAACAGGTCAGCTTCACCATCGGCGGCGGCAATGTGCTCAGCTATCCGGCCAGCGAATTCCCGGCGGGCTTGCGCGGCATTCTGGCGCGGCATCCCAAACTCGCCATCGGCATCCGTCCCCATGCCTTGCATCTGGGCGATGGCCCCCTCAAGGGCCGCGTCACCGCCTGCCAGTGGCTGGGCGACCAGACCCATGTGGCGGTCGACGTGGGCGGCCGCACCGCCGTGTCGGTGGCCCATGACCGCGTGACGGCGAGTGCCGGCAGCGAGATGGCACTGTCCGTTGCCGCCAGCGATTTGCATCTCTTCGATCCGGCCACCGGCAAGGCCATCGCCCATGGCGGAGAGCCTGCGTGACGGACGGCATCCTGATTGGCATCGACGCCGGCACCTCCGTGTTGAAGTCCATCGCCTTCACGGCGTCGGGCGAACAGATTGCCGCGGCGGCCATTCCAAACACCTATGAAACGCTCGCCAACGGCGGCGTCGAACAGGACATGGCGCGCACCTGGGCGGATGCCGCCGCGACGCTGCAACAGCTCTCCGAAAAAATACCCAATCTCGCCTCGCGCCTCATTGCCATTTCGGTGACGGGCCAGGGCGACGGCATGTGGCTGGTTGACGGCCAGGGCGAACCCGTGGCGCCTGCCTTCCTGTGGCTCGATGCGCGCGCCGCATCGATCGCCGAGGAGTTCACCCGCCACTCCGAATATCCCGCCCACTACAAGCGCACCGGCACCGGCGTTAACGCCTGCCAGATGAGCACCCATCTGGTCTGGATGGCGCGCCATCAGCCGCAGGTGCTGGCCCGCGCCGCCAGCGCCTTCCACTGCAAGGATTGGCTTTATTTCAAGCTGACGGGAGCGCGCGCCGCCGATCCCTCGGAGGCCAATTTCACCTTCGGCCAATACCGTTCGCGCACCTATGCTCCGGATATTCTCGATGTCCTGGGTGCTTCCGATGCCAGGCGGCTGCTGCCGCCGATTGTCGAGGGCACCGAGGTCGCGCATCCCCTGTCGGCCAGCGCCGCGGCGCTGACCGGATTGAAAGCCGGTACACCCGTGACACTCGGTTATGTCGATGTCGTCTGCACCGGTATCGGCGGCGGCCTCTATGACCCGCAGGGCCGCACCGGCTGCACCATCGTGGGCTCGACCGGCATGCACATGCGCATTGCGCCGTCGGCGGATCATGTGCGGCTCAATGCCGAGATGACCGGCTACACCATGGCCTTCCCGGTGCCCGGCATGTATGCGCAGATTCAATCCAACATGGCCTCGACGCTCAATATCGACTGGCTGCTCGATGTCGCCCTCGATGTGCTGAACTCACAGGGCGTCGAGCGTTCGCGCGGCGATCTGCTGAAAGGCCTCGATGAGAAGATCATGGCGAGACCCGCGGGGCGTCTTCTCTTCCATCCCTATATCTCCAAGGCCGGCGAGCGCGGACCCTTCATGGAACCAACGGCGCGCGCCATGTTCACCGGTCTCGAAACCGGCATGGGCTATGCCGACCTGATGCGCGGCGTGTTCGAGGGCCTGTGCCTGGCGTCACGCGACTGTTATTCCGCCATGGGCTCCATCCCGGAAGAGGTGCGCATCACCGGCGGTGCGGCGCGCTCAACCGCGCTGAAAATCATGCTGGCCAGCACGCTCAACGCCAGGGTGCGCACCGTGACGCGCGAAGAGGCCGGTGCGGCCGGTGCGGCCATGATGGCCGCCGTGCAGCAGAAGCTCTATCCGGACCTCGGGACATGTGTCGCGCAATGGGTCGATCCGCTGCTGGGTGCCATCACCGAACCCGACTCTGGCCTGCGCGAAATCTATGACGGCGTCTTTCATAACTATAAGCAAACCCGCGACATCATGCGGCCCGTGTGGCGCGCCATGGCGGGGCAAGTGAAGGACTTGGCCTATGCCCCGTAAGCTGGCCATCATCGGCGATCGCTTCATGCTATCTGAGAAATTCGAGATGGCCATCCGCGAGCGCTGCCGGCTGCATGATCTCGACATCACCAGCCACGATTTCCCGTGGCCCGATGCGCCGATGGAACATGGCTATGCGGTCGAAGGCATGGACGGCCTCAAGGAATATATGGGATCGGCCGACGACGTCGTGGCGCTGACGGGTGATGCCGAAATGCTGGTGACCCATCTGGCCCCGCTCTCGGCCTCGATCATGGACCGGCTCCCGGCGCTCAAATTCGTCGCCGTATCGCGCGGCGGCCCGGTCAACATCGACATGAAAGCAGCCCGCCAGCGCGGCATCAGGATCGTCAACACGCCAGGCCGCAACGCCTCGGCCGTCGCCGAATTCACCATCGGCGCCATCCTCGCCGAGACCCGCAACATCACCCGCGGCCACGATGCCCTGAAGCGCGGCGAGTGGCGCGGCGACCTCTACCGCGCCGATCTGGCGGGTGAAGAGCTCTCCGAAATGACCGTCGGCCTCATCGGCTATGGCGAAGTGGGCCGCCGCGTTGTCAAACTGCTCAAGGCCTTCGGCTGCCGCATCCTGGTCTCCGACCCTTACGTGCAATTGACCGCCGAGGACTTGAACGACGGTGTGATCCAGGTATCGCTCGATCGTCTTCTCGCCGAGTCGGATGTGGTGTCGCTGCATCCGCGCGTCACGGCGGAAACAACCGGGATGATGAACCGGGAAACCCTGGGCCAGATGAAGAAGGGCGCCTATTTCATCAACACGGCGCGTGGGCCTTTGATGGACTATGCCGCCTTCCATGAGGTGATGGCGAGCGGACACTTACGCGGCGCCATGCTCGAAACCTTCGACATCGAGCCGATCCCTGCCGGCTCACCGCTTCTCACGCTTCCCAACGTGACGCTGACGCCCCATATCGCCGGGGCATCGGTCAAGACCGTGACCTATGCGGCGGGACTGGCCGCGGAAGAGGTGCGCCGCTATCTCGACGGCGAACCGCCGCGCCATCCGTGCTGACATGGGCGACCTGGGAAGCGTCGATCTGGTGGTCATCGGCGGCGGCATCAATGGCGCCGGGATCGCCCGCGACGCGGCGGGCCGTGGGCTTAAGGTCATCCTCTGCGAAAAGGACGATCTGGCGCAGGGCACTTCGTCGCGCTCCGGCAAGTTGATCCACGGCGGCTTGCGCTATCTCGAGTACTACGAGTTCCGCCTGGTGCGCGAAGCGCTGATCGAACGCGAGGTGCTGCTCAACGCGGCTCCGCACATCGTCTGGCCCATGCGCTTCGTGCTGCCCCATTCGCCCGGCCAGCGCCCTGCCTGGATGGTCAGGCTCGGCTTGTTTCTTTACGATCATCTGGGCGGCCGCAGGAAACTGCCGGGCTGCCGCAACATCGATCTCAGACGCGATCCGGAAGGCAGGCCCATCAAGGACAGCTATACCCGCGCCTTCGAATATTCCGATTGCTGGGTGGACGATGCCCGCCTCGTGGTGCTGAACGCACTCGATGCGAAGGAGCGTGGTGCCACGGTATTGACACGTACCGCGGCCAGTGCGGCACGGCGCGACGGCGTTGCATGGGCCGTCGAGTTCCGCGACACGGACGGCAATTGCTCTACCGCCAGGGCCAAGGCCCTGATCAATGCGGCGGGCCCCTGGGTCGAGGATGTCATCGGCCGCGTCTCGGGCGTCAACGCGGCGCGCCGCGTGCGCCTGGTCAAGGGCAGCCACATCATTGTCCCAAAATTCTGGGAGGGGCCCCAGGCCTATCTCTTTCAGAATCATGACAAGCGGGTGATCTTCGTCAATCCTTATGAAAGTAACTTGGCCCTCATCGGCACCACCGACATTCCCCATGACGGCAAGGCCGAGGACGTGGCCATCGATTCCAGGGAAATCGATTACCTGCTTGACGCGGTGAACCGCTACTTGAAAACCCCTTTGCAGCACGCTGACATCGTGCACAGCTTCTCCGGCGTGCGCCCGCTCTACGACGACAGCGCCGCCAACCCCTCCGCCGTGACGCGCGACTATGTCTTCGACGTCGACGGCAATCCGCCGATGCTCTCGGTGTTCGGCGGCAAGATCACCACCTACCGCAAACTCGCCGAGCATGCGCTGGAGAAACTGAAGCCGTTCTTCCCCCAGATGAAAGGCGCTTGGACCTCGGCATCGGCCTTGCCCGGCGGTGACATGACGGATGGCAATTTCGACGCCTTCCTCGCAGGCCTCCGCCGCACCCATCCCTGGCTGCCGGAGGCGCTGGCACTGCATTACGCCAGACTCTACGGCACCCGCGCGCTGGCCGTCATCGGTCCGTCGAAGGACTTGGACGGCCTCGGACGCCATTTCGGCGGCCTCCTCTATGGGCGCGAGATCGCCTATCTGAAGGAGAACGAATGGGCGCGGACGGCGGACGACATTCTCACCCGCCGCACCAAGCACGGGCTGCACCTCAGCAAATCCGAACGCGAGGCGGTGCGCGAGCACATGGGTGCCTGAAGATCACGCCTTGTGTCTTTCTTGGGGATGATTACGATGCCGTCCCATGAGCGGGGATGACGAGAAGGTTCCGGGCGAGTGCATCGCCTGGCCCATGGAGCGGCTGGCGCGGCTGGTGCGCGCCGCCGAACACGACGACGATCTCAACCCGGCGCAATGGGAGGCGTTGCGCTATCTCAACCGCGCCAACCGCTATTCCAATTCGCCCGGTGCCCTGACACTCTATCTGGGCGCCACCAAGGGCACCATTTCGCAGACCCTGATGGCGCTGGAGCGCAAGGGCTATATCTCGAAGCAGGCCCGCGACGGCGAAAAGCGTTCGATCGCCCTGGCCTTGACACCCAAGGGCGCAAGCACCCTGTTGCGCGATCCCTGGAAGCGCCTGGCCGATGCGGCCGGCGGCCTCGGCAACAAGACCAGGCGCCGCCTCGCCAAGGGCCTCGACGAATTGCTCGAAGCCGAACTGACGCGCGGCGCCCACAAAAGCTTCGGCCACTGCGCCTCCTGCCGCTTCTTCCGCGAGAAAGGCCGCGACAAGGACGGCGGCGGCCCGCATCAATGCATGCTCTTCGAGGCGCCGCTTTCGGTCAGCGACGCGCAGAAGATTTGCGTGGAACACGAGGCCGGTTAGGCGGGGCTCTTTCTCACCGCCAGATGGGCAAGCTTGAGATCACCGAAATCGCAATGAGGGCATAACAAAGCCTTCTGAACACCCTTTCGCTGGCGAGTCCGAAAAGCCGCGCGCCAAGGAACAGTCCGAGGGCATAAAGCGGGCCGGCCAGCACCGCCATGAAAACGGCCTCCAGCGTCAGCAGTCCCGACACGGAATAGGAGAGGGCGGTAAATACCGTGGTGGCGCCGAACAGCAGGATGAGGTTGGCGCGCACGACTGCCGCTTGCTCGCGGCCCGAGAGCCAGTAGACGACCACCGGCGGCCCGGTCAATTGCGCCATGCCGCCAAAGAGACCGGCGATGGCGCCGACTGCGACGGTGACATGCGGCTTCGGCTGCGCCCTGTAACGCCAGCCGGACACGAGCAGCGCGAACATGGCCGTGGCAAGCCCGGCGATCACCCAGCGCAGTGCCAACGGGTCAGCGTGATTGAGGATCCAGGTGCCGAACGGAATGCCCAGCAATGCACCCGCCGCCATCATCGCCACGTCCTTGCGCCGCGCCATGGCCCATGCGCCAGGCAGAAAGCCGAGCGCCAGAATACCATCGGTGATGAGCAGCACCGGCGCTGCAACGGCGGGAGTCACCAGGGCGCTGGCGGCGGGAATGAAGATCAGCGCCGCGCCGA
>JANPCA010000488.1:0-6869 GCA_031430715.1 Hyphomicrobiales bacterium
ACATCGACAGCTTGCCGTCGATCGAGATGCCATTGTCGTCCCACAGCACGATCAGGTTCTTGAGCTTGAGGTGACCGGCCAGCGTGATGGCCTCCTGGCTGATGCCTTCCATCAAGCAGCCGTCGCCCACCAGCACATAGGTCTTGTGATCGACCAGATCGTCGCCGAAGCGGGCGTTCAGGTGGCGCTCGGCGATGGCGAAACCCACGGCATTGGCGATGCCCTGGCCCAGGGGGCCGGTGGTCGTCTCGATGCCCGAGGCATGGCCATATTCGGGGTGGCCCGCCGTCTTCGATCCGAGCTGGCGAAAATTCTTCACCTGGTCTAGGGTCATGTCCTCATAACCCAGCAGATAAAGCAGCGAATAGAGTAGCATGGATCCGTGGCCGGCCGACAGGATGAAGCGGTCGCGGTTCGGCCATTGCGGGTCGGCGGCGTCGAATTTCAGGAACTGGGTGAAAAGAACAGTGGCAACGTCGGCGGCCCCCATGGGCAGGCCCGGATGGCCCGAATTGGCCTTCTGCACCGCATCCATGCTCAAGGCACGGATGGCATTGGCCATGGAACGGTTCTGTTCTGGGGAAATCTTGGTCATAACCGGGGTTCCTCAATGGCGCTGACGGATGGCGCTCCTGATAACACTCAGGTCCTCAGAGTCAATTGCCGAAGGCACAAAAGCGGGCCGAGATGCGGCGTTGCGTAGAATTGCCAATGGCCCTATGATCGGACGCGGTAAGTCAGGGCAAAATACGTAATCTTACCAGGGGCTTTATTGGTGGTTACCGAGAAACTGGATGAAGCGTTTCAACGCTTCGAGGAGGCTTTGGAGCGATTCGAGGCCGTGATCCTGCGCAAGACCGAGGATCAGAAACGCATGGAATCGCTGGAAGGCGAGGCCGAAACGCTACGCCGCGACCGCACCAGGCTCGGCCATGAGCTCGATCTGGTGCGCTCCAAGGCTGGCGAGTTGGTCGACACCAGC
This sequence comes from Hyphomicrobiales bacterium, assembly GCA_031430715.1. Lineage (GTDB taxonomy): Bacteria > Pseudomonadota > Alphaproteobacteria > Rhizobiales > Aestuariivirgaceae > Aestuariivirga. The sequence continues at coordinate 983 of JANPCA010000488.1, forward strand.
AAGAACGCAGCGGGCAAGATCGATGCCGCCATGTCGCGCATCCGTGCCGTTCTGCACTCCAACAGCGGGGACTAGGCGTTGGCCCATGTGATCGTCCAGGTGAATGGCCGCCCCTACACCATGCAGTGTCCGGAGGGCGAGGAAGACCACTTGCGCGAATTGGCGGCGCTGCTCGATTCGGAAGTGGCGCGCGTCAAGCAGAGTGTGGGCAATGTCGGCGATATCCGCCTGCTCGTCATGTCAGGCCTGATGGTGGCCGATAGGCTTTCGGAGGCCATCCGCCGCATCGAGGCGCTGGAGGAACAGGTGGCGGGCTTGCGCGAATCGCGCAACCTGGCCGTGGCCGAGACCCAGGCGCTTGAAGAGCATTTCACCCAGAGCCTCGATGCCGCATCGGACCGGCTGGAACTTCTGGCGCGGGAGTTGAAGGGCTGAGACGGAATTTCGTCCTAGATCTTCTTCGCCACCAAAATGAATCCGCGCGTCTTGTTCTGGTTGTCCTTGTCCACGGTATTCATGGCGGCGAAGAGTTCGTCCGTCTTGACCCAGACCGGCGGATATTTGTAGCGGGCCACATCCAGAATGAGAAAGCGGTCGGTTTCGGCGTCATAGGCGGCGAGCGGCGAGATGTGGCCGCCCTTCTCCTGACCGATGGCCTTGCGCAGATAATTGATGACCACGAAATGATCGGGCTTGGACAGATACTCCCGCGCCCTGCCGCGGAAGGCATCGGCGCTGCTTTCGGCGGCGTGATGGACTTCGGCATTCACCGGCTGAACGGCGAAGAGCGCGCCGAGCTGAGTGAGGGTGATGCCCTGCTTCATGATCGTCGCGACGGGGATGACCGCCTCGGTACGGGCATCGAGCACATTGTCCTGGGTGAAGGTGGTGTAGGGGTCGTATTCCGGCACGGCGGGGGCTGGCAATTGCAGAGCATTGAAGATCATCACCATGCTGGCGACGCCGCAGAAGGCCTGGTTCTTCTGGGTCAGGAAATTGCTGGCCAGCGGGAAGTATGCTTCGCGGGCATCGGCGTCGATGAGCAGCGCTTCGCCGGCGTCGGTTGCGGCGCCGACGAGATTTTGCGGCAGCGGCAGGGTTTCGGCGTGGACGTTCGCCGCGAGCAAGGCGGTTGCCAACAGCAGTGCCCGGAACAGAGAGATTCGCATGGCTTCATCTTTCTTTGGAGTTGGACGCGGCAAGGGCTCCGGTCATTCATGGCAGCTCATTGGCGTTGAGGCAACGGGGCTCGCCGCTTGACCCCGAGACACGCCGTAACCTAACATTGTGCTTCGACATGCCGATCGAGGAACCAGCCATGAGCACACTAACCGTTCCGGTCTCGACCGACTTCAGCGCATTGGACCTGGACGATGTCAGCCTGATCGACTTCACCAATCCCGCTGGAACCCTGGCGGCGGCACTCCTTTCCGATGTGCAGTTCGAGCCGGGACCGATCCGCGCCGATGTCGCCATCGACGGCAGTGCCGGCACGAACCAGATCGTCATCACCGCGCATTCGATTTTCGCGGCATTCTGGACCTTCAGCCACTGGCAGGACGGAGACGCCGTCATCTTCAACGGCACCGCGAGCTTCGACGAGGTGATCGGCACCGTGATGGGCGACCACATCTTCGGCTTCGCGGACAATGATTTTCTTCTGGGACACGATGGCGATGACCGGATCGCGGGCGGCGCGGGGGCTGACCAGATGCAGGGCAATGACGGCAACGATACCTTGCGCGGCGGTGCTGGCAACGACAACCTGCAAGGCGACGGCGGACACAATGTCCTGCTCGGAGACAGCGGCGACGACGATATCACGACAACGACATCGGAAGGGGGCGACAAGATCGATGGGGGAGCCGGTTTCGATGGGCTCGAATTCTATTCCCAGGGCAACGCCAATATTGTCATCGATATCCGCGATGGCGGGGCCTTGCGCGATGTGGGCAATGGCACGGTCATCGCCAATGTCGAGCAATTGAGTTTCGACGGCTTCTCAGGGACCGGCGATGACCGGATCGTGGGAGGTGCCGGTGATGACGAGTTTTACGGTGGCGCCGGCAACGACCGGCTGCATGGATCGGGCGGCAGCGACTTCATCAGGGGCGGGGATGGCCACAATCTGCTGTCGGGAGGAGGGGGCGACGATGTGTTTCTGTCCTCTTCGGGCGGTGGCGGCGACCGGATCGTGGGCGGTGCCGGCTTCGACCGGGCAACCTTGCACCGTGACGATGCGGTGAATTATGTGATCGATATCCGCGACGGCGGGGCTGGGCGCGACATTGGCGATGGCACGGTGCTCAGCAGCATCGAGGCCCTGGGCTTCTTTGGTGGCGATGGTGCCGACCGAGTATGGGGCGGTGCGGGAGACGACCTTCTGTGCGGCCGTGGCGGCGATGATGTGCTGACCGGCGGAGGTGGTGATGACACCTTCATCTTCAATGCGCCCACCAGGAATGGAACCGACAGGATCACCGATTTCACCCAAGGCGCGGATATGATCGACCTGTCGGGCATCGATGCGACGCCGGGCCTTCCGGGCAACAAATTCAGCTTCATCGGCAATGGCGACTTCAGCCACACGGCGGGTGAATTGCGGTACGCTCACATCGGCGGTGTGACGGTCATCGAGGCCGACATGACCGGCGATGGCGTGGCGGATTTGCTGTTCAAGCTTACCTCCGTCATCAATGTGGTGGCGGAAGATTTCATTCTGTGAGCCGGACACGCTGGCTTTATCGGGCCAATCGACCTACATAGGCAGGTGGCGGGCTGCCCGGTGCGTGTGGAGACCTTTTTCCCTGGGGCCTATGCGATTCTGAATGGGAGCTGTCCCTGGGCTTGGCCGTGGCCTCGCTCAAACGGCGCCCACCTACAACTGTAGGGACCCGGGATCGTCAGTCTCCCACGGCCCATGGTGGCCCGCCGCTTTTTGACATAGGCCATGGCATATGCTAAGGTTCGGCCATGGATCAGGAACGTAGCGTAAAACTCTTCCGCAACGGGCGGAACCAGGCGGTGCGCATTCCCCGGGAGTTCGAATTGCCGGGGACCGAGGCGATCATGCGCAAAGAGGGCAACCGGTTGGTCATCGAGGCGCAACCCAAGAAAATGACGTTGCAAGAATTGTTCGACAGTTTCGAGCAAATTGACGAACCCTTCCCCGAGATCGAAGATCCGCCGCCGGAACCGGTGGAATTGTGAGCCGGACCTATCTTCTGGACACCAATATCATTTCCGATGCGGCCCGCAATCCCGATGGAAATACGGCGCGGCGGATGGTGAGGGTGGGGCAAGACAGGCTGTTCATCAGTGTCATCGTGCTGGCCGAATTGAGATTTGGACTGGAATGCAATCCTGAGGTCAAGGCCCGTGCACAGATCGAGCGATTGATCGGATGGCTCGATATCCGGGAATTTCCCTTTGAAGCCGCGCGCCACTACGGAAAGCTCCGGTGCGATTTGGAACGGCAAGGCAAGCCAATTGGCGCTAACGATTATTGGATTGCCGCGCATGCACTTGCGGAAGATGCCGTGTTGGTGTCCGGGAATATGCGCGAGTTCGCGCGCGTGCCGGATTTACATGTCGAGAACTGGCTGGAGAAGACGTGAGCGGAGCACTCGCCGACATCAAGAAAAAGGCCCGCGCCGAAGCATCCAGGCGCCGGGCCGCCACTCACGAGACGCTGAAGGACACAGCCGGCGCTGCGCTGGCGGCGCGCGGACTGCCGATCAGGCTAGACCCCGGAATCGTCTCGGGTTTCATTCCCTACAAGAGCGAGATCAGCACGATTCCGCTGCTCAATGCGTTGCGCCGCTGTGGCTGGACGACGGCCTTGCCGGTGGTGATCGCGCCAGGTCAGCCGCTGGTGTTCCGGGCCTGGGCGCCGGGCGCGCCGCTGGTGGCCGGCGTGTGGGACATTCCCATACCGCCCGAAACGGCGACTGAAGTCTTGCCGGACGTGCTGCTGGTGCCGATGCTGGCTTTCGACCGGGCAGGCTATCGCCTCGGCTATGGCGGCGGCTTCTATGACCGGACGCTGGAAAAGTTGCGCAAACTGAAACCGGTGACGGCGATCGGTATTGCTTACCAGGCACAGATGGTGGATCAGGTGCCGCGCGGGGTCCATGACGCGCCGCTGGATTATGTGATGACCGAACATGAGACGTTTCAGTGCGGCTGATTTTTCTGGGCGATGTGGTGGGCCGCAGCGGACGCGAGGCCATCGCGCGCGACCTGCCGCTGATCCGCGCGCGTTACAAGCCCGACCTCGTGGTGCTGAACGGCGAGAACGCGGCGCATGGCTTTGGCATCACCGAGGAGATATTTTTGGGATTTCTGGCGGCGGGCGCGGACGTGGTAACGTTGGGAAACCATTCCTTCGACCAGCGCGAGGCGCTGATCTTCATCGAGCGTTATCCCAACTTGCTGAGGCCGGTGAACTGGCCGAAAGGCTGCCCGGGGCGCGGCACGGCGCTCATCGACACAGCCTCGGGCCAGCGCGTACTGGTGATGCAGGCGATGGGCCGGGTGATGATCGAACCGATGCTCGACGATCCCTTCCCGGCGGTGGCCCATGAACTCGATGCCTGCCCCTTGGGGCCCGCGTGTGACGCCGTGCTCATCGATTTCCATGCCGAAGCTTCGTCCGAGAAGATGGCCATGGGCCATTTCTGCGATGGCCGCGCCAGCCTGGTGGTGGGCACCCATACTCATGTGCCGACTGCCGACCACCAGATTCTCCCGGGCGGGACAGGCTATCTGACCGATGCCGGCATGTGCGGCGATTTCGACTCGGTGATCGGTATGGACAAGGCCGAGCCGCTGCAGCGTTTCCTGCGCAAATTGCCGGTCGAGCGCATGAAGCCCGCCGAGGGCCCCGCCACCATTTGCGGCGTCGCAGTCGAGACCGACGAGGTATCCGGGCTCGCCAAGGCCATCGCGCCGATCCGTTTGGGCGGGCGGCTTTCCCAAGCAGAAATTGCCTTTTGGTAAGGCCGCCGCATGATCTGAATTCCCGGCATCCGCTCAAAAAACTCTAGTGACGGCTGGTACAGGGCCCGATAGTATCTCGTGCAGCGCTCATAAAAACAGAAGCTCGGTCAGGGTTCCGCACAGGGTTGCGAGTGGCACTGGGAAGCTCCAAAGCGTTGAAGAATATGGGGAGGAACCTTTGCATCCTTGTTTTGTGCCGCTTGGCGCAGGCGGATGTGCATGTCCTCCCCTGAACCATCAAGCCGGTTGTCCGGCGTTTCAGGAGGATACTCTCGCATGAAGAAAATCTCTGCAGTGTTCGGTATGGCCTTGCTGGCGGGAACGGCGTTCATCGCCACAGGCCCCGCCTGGGCCGGTGACGAACTGACCATCACGTCGTGGGGCGGCGCCTATTCGGAAAGCCAGCGCAAGGCGTTCTATGAGCCCTACGTCGCGGCGGGCAACAAGATCACCGAGGCCGAATACAGCGGTGAAATCGCCAAGGTTCGGGCCATGGTCGAGGCCAAGTCCGTGACCTGGGACGTCGTTGACATCGACACCAAGACGGCGCTGACGGGTTGCGCCGAAGGCGCTTTCGAAACCATCGACTGGAAAAAGCTCGGCCTTGACCCCGCGAAGTTCATCGGCGGCGACGTGAGCGAGTGCGCCGTGCCGAACATCATCTACTCGACGGTGGCCGCCTACGACACGACCAAGACCGCCGAACCGGCCAACCTGTTCGAGGCGCTCTTCGACCAGGTGAAATACCCCGGCAAGCGCGCCCTGCAAAAGGACCCCTTCGTCAATCTCGAATGGGCTCTGATGGCCGACGGCGTGGCGCCGGAAGACGTCTACAAGGTGCTCGGCACCGATGAAGGCGTGGCCCGCGCCTTCAAGAAGCTCGACA
>JANPCA010000489.1:0-3786 GCA_031430715.1 Hyphomicrobiales bacterium
AAGCAGCATGATAGAGCATGTTCACCACGCCAAACCGGTCCAAACGCCGCAACAGCGGACACCACAGATCAGCCCGCGTGTTCAATAAATCAAAATTCCAGCCGTAACCGATAGATTTGAGAGTTTTTCAATAGCCTGCTAAAGCACTGTCGTGAGCGTGTCCGGATGTTCTAGGCCCTTGACTTTCTCCAAGAGCGGTAACAGCAAGCGCGCCGCTGCTTTCGCCTCCGCCGCTTTGCCTTGAGCCTTAAGGCCGGAAGCGATCATTTGACGGGTTGCCGGCGTGTCCGGATGTTCCGGGCCCAGGACCTTCTCAAAGAGCGGCAACAGCGCGCGCGCCGCCGGTTCCGCGGTGTCATAGTCAACATCGAGCCGCCTGAACTTGTAATCGAAGTTCAGAGTATCCGCCGAGCGGACCGGAAAGGGCTCACCCGAAAGCGCCAGAGCATAGCGGCCCGCAAGCAGCCCCGGGGGCGAGCCTGGAGGCGACAAACAGGCGGCGTAACATCGGCATCGCCATGACCACTCTGAAAACGAACTTGCTTCCTAACGCCGTTCGCCCGGACGATCAATCGCTTCCTTGCAGCGGCTTCCATCCCAACACGCTCCGATCAGCCGAAGACAGCAATTAATAACAGCATGGTCCGGGGCAGAATTCTCCAACTTTTCAAGTGGTTGGTTTGGGAATCACAAAGAGTTGTTGATCGAGCGCAGCAACTATTCTAAGAATGGCACAAGCAATGGGGGGTTATGATGAGCTATTTTAACTATGTCCGTAGGCTCAAAAAGTGGTTGGCCTTGACGCGCTCTGGGCGGCCTGCTTTCCAGCCGGCGCCGGACATTGCATTTCGGGAGCCGCGGCGTTTATTTATCACATGCGTCGCGACTTCAATCCTAACCGCTTTTCTTCTCGCGCTGGCCGCTGCGCCGTCGGCGATTGCCGGCAACCGGGCATTTCAGAAGCCTAATTTCATCGTCATCATGACCGACGATCAGGATGATATGGGCTCGCTTTCCACGATGCCGAATATTCAGAGGAGTCTCATCGAAGCGGGCACCAGATTCACCAACAGCTTTGTGAATATTTCGTCGTGCCTTCAGTCGCGAATGTCTTTCCTGACGGGCCAGGACGTCCACAACCGCGCTCCCGGCGGCTATGGCACCTTTGCCTTGCGGGAAGACAACAGTCTCGGTGTATGGCTGCAGCAGGCAGGCTACTCCACCGCATTGATGGGCAAATTCCTCAATTTCTATGGAAGTATAGCCGCAACTCATGTGGTTCCCGGCTGGAGCGAGTGGCACGCAGGTGTCAGCGAAGGCGGCTATTTCAACTATACGCAAAACGTCAATGGGGTCATCACCTCCTACGGCAGCAATAGCGAGGACTATGAAACGGACGTGCTGGCGCGCAAGGGTATCGCTTTCATCACCGAGCAGGCAGCAAGATCCTCGCCGTTTTTTCTCCTGCTGACGCCGCACGCGCCCCATACTCACCCGACTAGTCCGCCGGCTCCAGTTCCCGCCCCCCGGCACGCCGGGCACTTCAGTGATCTGGCCTTGCCCAGGACACCCAACTTCAACGAGCCGAACGTGACCGACAAACCGGGGTTGATCGCGGCTCGGCCCACAGTCGATTCGAGCGCCTTGGCTTGGTACACTTTTGAATTCCGCAAACGCCGCGAAACGCTTCTGGCCGTTGACGAGATGGTGGGCAGTATCCTGCGCGTCCTCAGGGCCAACAATCTGGATAGCAATACTTACATTATCTTCACCTCGGACAATGGCTGGTCGCAAGCTTCTCACCGGTGGAGAGGAAAAAACATGCCGTACGAAGAGCCGATGCATGTTCCGCTGATCGTTCGCGGCCCCGGAGTTCCAATAAATCAAGTCCGCACCCAGATTGTCATCAACCTGGACTTGACCGCAACCATTCTGGAACTGGCGGGTGCCGTTCCCGGTAACATTATTGACGGACGGAGCCTTGTGCCCCTGCTGAAACCAAGTCCCTTCACGAACTGGCGCTCCGGCTTCTTTTTTCAGGGAGGTTACTCACTCGACGAAATAGAGAATGACGGTCAGAGGATTACGTCGGTCCGGGCAAGGAACTTCATCTACAGCAGATGGTCTTCCAAACAATATGGCATCGAAGAGGAGTTGTACGATCTCGTGAACGACCCCTATCAGATGTTGAACCGCGCCCGCGATTCCAGATGCGTGGCGGTGCTTACATTTCTTCGCGCCGCCCGGAACAGCCTGTCCAGTTGTTCAGGCATCAGTTGCTGGATGACGGCGGAACCGCCGCCTTCTTGTCCATGAAGGGCGAAGCGTACACGGCACTTGATGGGATTACGTGATAGTGCATTCATCTGCATCTGCTGCGTGGTGGCCGTAGCGAATGAAACAGCCTGTGCGGCCCTTGTTGTCCGGCACCTTTGAGAGCGGCGTCATCGGCGATGTGGTGTGCTGCGCCACAGAGGCCTGCGTTTGATCAAGGTCTATTGGGCTCCGGCCGATGGTGCGGCGTGTCCAACTGAGAGATGGGTTGCGCAGCAAGGGCCCGGCGAGGGGAAGTCAAAAGCGCAGTAATTTACCTCCGTGGTGATGGCCCTCACCTGCCCGCTTCGCGGGCGTCCTCTCCCGCCGGGCGGGAGAGGCTTGTAAGAAAGGCCCGGCCGGATTGCCGGACCTTTGTGTGGTGCTACTCCGCCGCCGGAAGTTCCGCCGCGCGGGCCTGTTCCTCGAGGATCATCGTGTCGCGCTTGTCGGCGACCTGGCGGAGTCTGGAGAGCATGCCGCCGGTGCCGGCCGGGATCAGCCTTCCGACGATGACGTTCTCCTTCAGCCCTTCCAGCGTGTCGATCTTGCCGATGATCGAGGCTTCGGTGAGGACGCGGGTGGTTTCCTGGAACGAGGCTGCCGAGATGAAGGACCTAGTCTGCAGCGAGGCCTTGGTGATGCCGAGCAGGACCGGCTTGCCGCTGGCGGGTTTCATACCCTCGGCGATCAGCTTGTCGTTCTCGTTGTCCAGTTCCTCGCGGTCGACCTGTTCGCCCATCAGCAGGGTCGATTCGCCGGGATCGGTGATCTCGACCTTCTGCAGCATCTGGCGGACGATCACCTCGATGTGCTTGTCGTTGATGTTGACGCCCTGCAGCCGGTAGACTTCCTGGATTTCGTTGACGAGGTAGGAGGCCAGCTCCTCGACGCCCTTGATGTCCAGAATGTCATGGGGCGCGGGATTGCCGTCCATGATGTACTCGCCCTTTTCGATGAAGTAGCCTTCCTGAACCGGAAGGTGCTTGCCCTTGGGGATCAAATACTCAACCGCTTCCCTGCCCTCTTCCAGCGGCACGATGCGGATGCGCCGCTTGTTCTTGTAGTCGCGGCCGAATTCGACGCGGCCCGAGAGTTCGGCGATGATCGCGTGGTCCTTAGGCCTACGGGCTTCGAACAGCTCGGCCACCCGTGGCAGGCCGCCGGTGATGTCGCGCGTCTTGGCACTTTCGAGCGGGATGCGGGCCAGCACGTCGCCGGCCGTCGCCTTGGCACCCGGATCGACCGAGAGCACGGCGTCGACCGACAGCAGGTAACGCGCCTCGCCGCCACGCGCCAGCTTGTGCACCTTGCCGTCCTTGTCCTTCACCACCATGGCGGGCTTGAGACTCGAACCGCGCTGGTTCGAACGCCAGTCGATGATGACGCGGTTGGTGATGCCCGTCGCCTCGTCGGCGATTTCGTTCACCGAGACGCCTTCGACCACGTCCTCGAACTCGACGGTGCCGTCGA
>JANPCA010000490.1:0-1920 GCA_031430715.1 Hyphomicrobiales bacterium
GCTGAACGCGATAGGAGACGGCGACCGAGGCGATCAGCACCGTGGCGGGGCGCGCCTTGCGCCAGGGCCGGAAGGCGACGCGCTCCATGCCCAGTGCCCGGATGGTGGTGGTGATGATCACCACGGCGGCCACCAGCAGCAGGGGCTGGCCCGCCAACGCGAACACCATGAAGCCCCCCGCCATGATCAGCTCGCCATGGGCGAAATTGATCAGCCGCATGATGCTGAAGATCAGGCCGATGCCGAGAGCGGCAAGCGCATAGACCGCTCCAAGGCTGATGGCATCGATGGCATTCTGCACCAGAAGCATGTCTGCGCCTCAGCCCGTTTCGCCGAAATAGGCGGCCTCGAAAGCCACCGTTCCAGCCATCGCGCTGGACTTTCCCGCCATGACGATCAGTCCTGAACTCAACACATAGGTCCGGTCGGCGGCGGCCAGCGCGCGCGCCGCGTTCTGTTCGACCAGCAAAACGGTGACGCCGCCGCGCCGCAGGTCCGCGACCGCTTCATAGACCTGATTGACGACCAGTGGTGCAAGCCCGAGCGAAGGTTCGTCGAGAAGTAACAGGCGCGGCCGCGCCAGCATGGCCCGCCCGATGGCCAGCATCTGCTGCTCGCCGCCCGAGAGCTTGTTGGCGCGCTGGCGGAAGCGGTCCTTCAGAACCGGGAACATCGTCAGTACACGGTTGATATCGGATGCGATGCCGGCTCTGCCGCTCCGCACCGTGGCGCCGAGCTGCAGGTTTTCCCCGACCGTCAATGAACCGAAGATGTGGCGCCCTTCCGGCACCAGTGAAAGTCCGGCCACGACCAAGGCTTCCGGCTGCATCTGCGTTGCATCCTTGGCCGCCAGCAGGATGCTGCCGCTTCGCGGCCGCACGACACCGGCGATGGTAAGGAGCAGAGTCGATTTTCCAGCCCCGTTCGGCCCGATCACCGCGACGATCTCGCCCTGTCCCACTTCAAGCGAGACGCCGCGCAGCGCAGCGATGTTGCCATAGTTGACCTGCAGATTCGAGACAACCAGCACGGACTCTAATCCCCTTCGCCCAGATAGGCTTTGCGGACGAGAGGGTCGGCCCGGATGATGGCTGTGGGGCCAACCGCCAGGGTCCGGCCGAGCTGCAGGACGTGAATCCGGTGGCAGAGATTGAACACCATGGACATGCGGTGTTCGATCAGCAGGATGCCGCAGGCGATCCGCCGGGCGATGGAGCGGATGATCTCCTGCAGGTCGTTGCACTCGGCATCGTTGAGGCCGGCGGCGGGTTCGTCCATCAGCAGATATTTGGGTTTCATGGCGATCGCTCTGGCGATGCCGACGCGCCGTTCCTCGCCGAAAGGCAATGTGCCGGCCAGCCGCCGCGCCTTTCCGGCAAGGCCGATCTCGTCCAGGATGCGGTGCGCCTCAACTTGTGCGGCAACACGGCTCAACCCCGCCGCCACGCCGCCCGCCTCGACATTCTCAAGTGCCGAAAGGCCCGAGAATGGCAGAACACTTTGGAATGTGCGCGCCAATCCCATCCGGCTGCGCTCATGTGGCTTCATGTTCCCGATATCGGTTCCGTTCATGCGCACCGCGCCGCGCGTCACGGTCTGAAATCCCGTCAGCACATTGACGAGTGTCGTCTTGCCCGCACCATTGGGCCCGATGAGCCCGAGGATTTCCCCCGGGCTCAAAGTCAGACTCACATCTTCGATGGCGCGCAAACCCTGGAAGTCGACGACGGCATCGCGGACTTCAAGCGCGGACTGCATATCGCGCACGCCAACTATTTCGGCATCTGCTCCGCCTTGATGATGTCCACGACATTTCCGGTCTTTCCGTCCTTCACTTCGAGCAGGATCAGATCACGCTGCATGTTGATGTGGGTTTCCGCCGTGAAACTTGTGGGCCCGGCCAGCAGGGGCTCGTTGACG
>JANPCA010000491.1:0-3507 GCA_031430715.1 Hyphomicrobiales bacterium
GTTTTCGACCACGGCTGGGCCGATGCTTTCCACCGGGCGGGCGGACGCTATTACCCGAAGCTCCAGTGCGCCGTGCCGTTCTCGCCGGTCACCGGGCCACGGCTGTTCGCATCCGGGCCCGCGGCGCGGCAGCGCCTCGCCAAGGGACTGATCGATCTGTGTACGGAGGAACAGGCCTCGTCGGCGCACATCACCTTTCTCCCAGAGCGCCACTGGCTGGAGCTGGGCCACGGCCCCTGGCTCAAGCGCACCGACATCCAGTTCCATTGGCACAATCCGGGCTACGCCAGTTTCGCCGAATTCCTCGCCACCCTGTCGTCCCCGAAGCGCAAGAACATCCGCAAGGAGCGCGCCTCGGTGGCGGCCAATGGCATAATGCTCCACGCACTCACTGGCAGCGATATCAAGGACCGGCACTGGGATGCCTTCCATGCCTTCTACATGGACACCGGCTCCCGCAAATGGGGTCAGCCCTATTTGAACCGCGATTTCTTCAGCCTGATCGGCCAGGCGATGGCGGAGCATATCCTGCTGGTGATTGCCGAGCGGGCGGGAAAGATGATCGCCGGCGCCTTGAATTTCATCGGCAGTGACGCGCTCTATGGCCGCAACTGGGGGGCACTCGAACATCACCCCAATCTGCATTTCGAGACCTGCTACTATCAGGCCATCGACTTCGCCATCGCGCGAAAGCTGGCCCGTGTCGAGGCCGGAGCCCAAGGCGCTCACAAGCTGGCGCGAGGCTATCTCCCCCAGAAGACCTACAGCCTGCACTATCTGGCCCATCCCGGCCTGTCACGCGCCGTGGCGGAATATCTCGACGCCGAGCGCGCCGGGATCAGCCATGAGCAACAGGCCCTTGCGGCCCATTCGCCATTCCGGCAGGAAGTGGACAGTTGAGGAGGTGAAGCGATGACCTATGATCCCGGCAATATCTTCGCTAAAATATTGCGCGGCGAAATCCCCTGCCACAGGGTCTATGAGGACGAGGCGGTGCTGGCCTTCATGGATGTGATGCCGCAGGTCGACGGCCATGTGCTGGTGATCCCCAAGGCGCCGTCGCGCAACCTGCTCGATGCCGACCCGGCGGTGCTGGGGCCGCTGATGGTGGCGGTGCAGAGGTTGGCGGTGGCGGCCAAGCAGGCCTTCGATGCCGAAGGGGTTCTGGTGAAGCAGTACAATGAACCCGCCGCCGGACAGACGGTCTATCACCTTCACGTGCACATCCTGCCACGCAAGGAAGGCACCGAAATCCGCCCGCACACGGGCAAGATGGCCGATCACGGGCTTTTGGCGAAACATGCCGGGATGATCCGCGCGGCGCTCGGCGGTTGACCGGGATCAAGGCTTCAGCGCCGGTCCCATGGCAAGGTTTTTCCAGCAACAGCAAGGAGCTGCCATGAATCATAAGCACCGCAAAGTGCTGCATAGCCTGTTCAGTCATCCACTGCCGAGCAATGTTCATCTGCATGAAGTGGAAACCGTGTTCAAGGAATTGGGCGCCGATCTTGGCCACTCCGGTCATGGCCGCTTGATGGTGACGATGAACGGCAATTCCGCCACCTTCCACGGCGCCGACCACGGATTATCGAAGGATGAAGTCGTCAACCTAAAAAAGTTCTTCGAACGCTGCGGCGTTGAGCCGGAACGCGACTATTCACTCTGATCGTTCACGGCACCAAGACGATCTTTCCGGTGTGACGTTTTTCCAAGAATTCGCGTTGCGCATCAACGATGTTCCGCAAGGAATGGATGGACGCCACCACTGGTCTGATCTCGCCCCGGCTGATGTAGCCGACGAGATTGGGAAACACCTGCGGCCCCAGCACGGTGCAACCAAGCAGCGTCAAGTCTTTCAGATACAGCGTGCGCAGATCGAGTTCGACGACCGGCCCGGCGATGGCACCCGCGACCGCATAGCGTCCGCCACGCTTTATCAGGTCGAGCAATTGGGCAAACGCGGGCCCACCAACGACGTCGATCACCACATCGACGCAATCGGGCCCAAGCAAGGCACTAAGATCGCCATCGCGCGGCAAGACCTGCGTTGCGCCCAGCGCCATCACCTGCTCGCGTTTGCCCGTGGAAGCCAGCGCCACCACCTTGGCGCCCCGGCGCCGGGCTAGCTGCACGGCCGCCGACCCGACACCTCCGGAGGCTCCCGTCACCAGTACAGTTTCGCCTGCCAACACGCCGGCGCGCTGCAACATGTTTTCTGCCGTCGAATAGGAACATGGAAAGGACGCCAGTTCCACGACGGTCAGGTTGCAGGAAATCGCATGGGCGTGGATCGCCGGAACGCGCGCGAATTCGGCAAATGCCCCATCGCATTCCGAACCGAAATAGATCGCCTCTGAAATGTCCGCGCCGGTCTTACGGAATGCCGGCTCGACCAGCACACGCTCACCTATGCGGGCAGGATCGACGCATCGTCCCACCGCCACCACCTCGCCTGCCGCATCAATGCCCTGGATGCGCGGAAATTCCAATGCCGCTCCCGTCCAACTGGCATCGCCACCGGTTGTCTTGGCGTACCAGCCCACCCGGGTGTTGATGTCGGTGTTATTGATGCCCGCCGCCCCCACCTTGATGAGGACTTCACCGTCACGCGGCACCGGGACCGGCACATCTTCGCGATATTCCAGCTGATCGAAACCGCCGTGGCCTTTGAGCAGAACGGCACGCATGGTCTTCAGCTGATCAGGCATCATCGCGTCTCCCCGGCATCGCGCCAACATAACGAAAAAGGCCCGGTTGTGAACCGGGCCCTTTCGATTTCTGCATTGGCGCGGAGTCTATTCCGCCGCCGGCAGTTCCGCCGCGCGGGCCTGTTCCTCGAGGATCATCGTGTCGCGCTTGTCGGCGACCTGGCGGAGTCTGGAGAGCATGCCGCCGGTGACATTCTCCTTGAACCCTTCCGGCGTGCCGGTCTTGGCTTGACGGTGGCTTGGTGATGGCGCTTCGGCTGTAATCATCTCTGCCGGGGCAATGAACGTGCCTCGGTTTTGCACTTGGGGGCCGCCTTGATCGCGTCCGTTGACTGCGGCGCTGAAACCTCGCCACTAGAACCCGGTTGCACCTGCCGCCGAGCGGCAGAGTCATCGAGCGACCTTGGGTCGAATTGCTGCGGCAGCACGGCCAGGGCGAGAATGGTCTCGGCTTGTACGAGGTGCCGTCCCGCCGCTGCATGATCGCCCATAGCGTCGAGACAACGCGCCATCTGGAAATGTGCGAGGCCGATTTTCCGGAGCGGGGGTCCGCAGACAGTTGGCGCGCGCTCCAGCAAGTACGTCAAGTGTTTCTTTGCCTTGGCCAATTGATGAAGATCGATTTCAACGGCGTCAATCTAGCAGGCTGCTGAAAAACCCTTCGATTTTGCTGTTGTGATGTGATTCAGTCTGTCGTGCAAGACGGAGTGATTTGCGATGCGCGGCGGGCCTGAAGAGACGCAGCAGTTTTTCTCTTATGTTGATATTGAGGACCGGATTGCCGGCGATCATCCGCTGC
>JANPCA010000492.1:0-16558 GCA_031430715.1 Hyphomicrobiales bacterium
ATTCGTGTCAATGCCGTGCGGCCCGGCATCATCGATACCGAAATCCACGATACGTTGGGACTTCCCAATCGCATTGCGAACATCCGCGATACGATCCCCATCAAGCGCGAAGGCTCGGCGGAGGAAGTGGCCAATGCCATCTGCTGGCTGGCGTCCGATGCCGCGTCCTATGTGACGGGCGCAATTCTCAACGTGGCGGGCGGAAGGTGTTGACGGTCATGAAAAGGGCTTCTCCATGACGAATGCGTATTTCGTGATCATCATCGGCCCCACGCGGCGCTTGGGGTTTCCTGGTCCGCGATGATGCCGGTTGTCGCAACGTTCGACGGCATCAAGATCATGTTCTACAATGACGAACATCCGCCACCGCACTTTCACGCGAAATACGCCGAGCACGAAGCGATGATCGATATCGGGTCACTTGACGTCTTGCAGGGTTCCTTGCCCTTGCCCAAACTGCGCCAGGTCAAGGCTTGGGCGGTGGAACGCCGTCAGGCGCTTTTATTGGCTTGGCTGACATGCCGCTCCGAGCTGCCACCGGGAAAAATCGCATGAAGAAGCTGCCGCGCATCCGGGCTGCCGAGACCGTCATTCACGGCGTTCTCAAGATTGTCTGGGACGATGGTTTCGAAGGCGTTGTCGACCTCCGTCCGGTCATCGCCCGCGGTAAGATTTTCGACTACCTGAAAACGCCGGACAACTTCCGTGGACTGAAGATCGAGGAATTCGGCCATTCGATCGGCTGGATCGACGGCAATGGCAATGAAATCGACTTCGGCTCGGACAATTTGCGCACCAAGGCCGAGCATCAAGCCCAATTGCACGAACTGGTCGCGAACATGAGGGTTTGACGGCGGTCGTGGCTTGTTCTCCCGAGGCGGGACCAGATACGGAATTGAAAGGTTTTTAGATGCCTGAGCACTTTGACGTCACCATCATCGGCACCGGCCCCGGCGGCTATGTCTGCGCCATAAGGGCAGCACAGCTTGGCTTGAAAGTTGCGGTGGTCGAGAAGCGGGCGGCCCATGGCGGCACCTGTCTCAACATCGGGTGCATTCCGTCCAAGGCGCTGCTGCATGCTTCCGAGCTCTATCATGAGGCGGGACACAGTTTTGCCAAGATGGGGATCATCGCTCAACCTAAATTCGATCTCAATACGATGATGGGCTTCAAGCAGGAGGCCATCGACGGCAACACCAAGGGCATCGACTTCCTGTTCAAGAAGAACAAGGTGACGGTGTTCCGGGGGACGGGCCGGATCGCCGGGCCTGGAAAAGTGGTGGTGGGGAGCGAGACCATCGCGACCAAGCATATCGTCATCGCCACGGGCTCGGATGTGGCGGCGCTCAAGGGCATCGACATTGACGAGGAGCGGATCGTGTCGTCGACGGGGGCTCTGGAGTTAAAGTCCGTGCCCGCCCACCTGGCGGTGATCGGGGCCGGTGTCATCGGGCTGGAACTGGGCTCGGTCTATGCGCGGCTGGGGTCACGCGTGACGGTCATCGAATATCTCGACCGCATCCTACCCGGCATGGATGGCGATGTGGCGAAGAATTTCCAGCGCATGCTGCAGAAACAAGGCTTTTCGTTCAAGCTGTCCTCGAAGGTGACGGCTGCCACGAAGGCCGGCGCCAAGGTGACGCTGTCGGTGGAACCAGCGGCGGGAGGGGCGGCCGAGGCACTCGAAGCGGACGTGGTGCTGGTGGCGGTCGGACGTGTTCCGTACACGGATGGATTGGGCCTGGATGAGGCTGGCGTCAAGCGAGATGCAAAGGGCCGTGTCGAGGCCGATCACCACTATGCCACCAATGTGCCGGGCATCCATGCCATCGGGGATGTCATCAAGGGGCCGATGCTGGCCCACAAGGCGGAAGACGAGGGAATAGCCTTGGCCGAAATCTTGGCGGGGCAGGCGGGCCATGTGAACTATGATGTCATTCCCGGCGTCGTCTATACGAACCCGGAAGTGGCGGCGGTGGGCAAGACGGAGGAAGAACTGAAGGCGGCGGGGATCGCGTACAAAGCAGGCAAGTTCCTGTTCCTGGCCAATGGCCGGGCCAAGGCCAACCAGACCACCGATGGTTTCGTCAAGATTCTGGCCGATGCCAGGACCGACCGGGTGCTGGGCTGCCATATCGTGGGGCCGATGGCTGGAGAACTCATCCACGAAGTGGCGGTGCTGATGGAATTCGGCGGATCGGCCGAGGATCTGGCGCGCACCTGCCACGCGCACCCGACACTTTCAGAAGCTGTTAAGGAAGCCGCGCTTGCGGTGGCCGGACGGGCCATTCATTCGTGAGCCATTAACGTTCGATACACCTGCTTCCCCCAGACTGTTCACTTGAACGTGAAAGGTCTTCCATGAGCCAGCCGCCTAAGCAGGTCGACATCCTCGTCCTCGACGACGACATCGATCTCCTGTCGAGTGTCGCTGATCTGCTGGTCGAATGCGGCTACCGGGTGAAAGCCTTTGCCGATGCCGATTCGGCCATTGATTTCGCCATGGGGCAGAGTTTCGCGCTGGGCCTCTTCGACTACCGCCTGGGCAGCCTCAAGAACGGCCTCGATGTCGTCGAAAAGATGCAGGCGCTGGGCTGCAAGTCGACTTACGTGATGATCACGGCGGATGTCGAGCAGGCCACCCAGATGCGCGCCGTGCACCTGAAATTGTTCGAGTTCATGAGGAAGCCAGTGCAGCCGCAGCAATTGCTCGATACGGTGCAGCGGGCGCTGGATCACGCCAACCGGATGGCGGCTTAAGGCCGGAGTATCCCATAGATCCGTCATCCCAGCCGTCTCTGGCATGACGGAATAGGGGAATGCGCCCGCCGCTCATTGTTGATGACGTGAGTATCACACTCCCGTCATGGGTTTTGGCCTGCTGCCATCCGTGAACCGGGAATAGCGGAATGGCGCTGGATCGACGCATGGCGGTTCGCCGGTAACGATCTCCGCCATCAGCTTGCCCGCTCCCGGCCCCAGGCCGAAGCCGTGGCCGGAGAAGCCGGTGGCGAGGTGGAAGCCCGGCAGTTGCTCAACCTTTGAGATGACTGGGACCGCGTCGGGTGTCGCGTCGATGCAGCCCGCCCAGCGTTCGGCGATCTTCATCTGCCTGAATGCGGGAAAATATTCAACGAGGCTGCGCGCGGCGTCTTCGAGAATGGCATCGACGGGTGCCGGATCGAGGATGCGGACCTGCTCGAAGGGCGAAATCTCATCCAATGCCCAAGTGCGCTTTAAGGCGGCTTCCTCGATAAAGCGCTTGCCGAGGCGCAGGCGGAGGCCTTTCCAGTCGAGCCTGAGGGCGGGCAGGAAGGCGCGCAACAGGCGGAAACTGTCGGGCACGATGTCGGCCACCGACAGGTGATTGTGGCTGATGGTGTAGCCGCCGTCCATGCGTTTCCGGAAGGTGAAATGGCCGCCTGAGCAGGTGCGGCTCAGGCCGGTGTCGAGGGGCGCGGTGCGCATCACCGAATTGACGACGCTGAGTTGCGGAAGCGCGATGCCCAGATTGTGACAGAAGCGCCTGGACCAGGCGCCGCCCGCCAGCACCACCGTATCGCAGGCGATGGTGCCCTTTTCGGTGACGACCGCGGAGATGCGGCCGGACTTCGTCTCAAGCCCGCGCGCGGCGCAATTTGTGAAGATTTTGGCGCCCTTCTGTCTGGCGCCGTGCGCCATGGCGGGAACTGCGATGAAAGGCTCGGCGCGGCCATCCTCGGGCGTATAGAGTGCCCCTTTCCACGGCCTGGAGCAGCCGGGCTGAAGTTCGGCTGCCTCCCTAGCTGAGATCATGCGGGTTGGGAGTTTCCACGGGACGGCGTTCTCATCGTACCATTTCTGGCGTTGGCCAAGCTTCTCATCCGTTTCGCAGAGATAGAGGATGCCGCAGCGGGTGAAGCCGGTCTCGGCCCCGATCCTTTCATTCATGCCGTCCCAGAGATCGAGCGCGACGCGGATCAGGGGGATTTCGCGCGCATCGCGGCCCATCTGGCGGCACCAGCCCCAGTTGCGGCTCGATTGCTCGGCGGCGATTTCGCCCTTCTCGAGGACCACCGTGGCGATGCCGCGCTCCGCCAGTTCGAGCGCCGTGGCGATGCCGGCGATGCCGCCGCCGATGATGCAGACGGCGGTCTGTCCGGGGAGAACGGAATCGGATGGAAAGGGAGCGATGATGGGCAAGATCCGGGGCTCAGTTGACGGCAGTCACCGTGTAGCCCGCCTTGCGGATCAATTCCACCAGGCCATCGTCTCCTGGCAGGTGCAAGGCGCCCACCGCAATGAAGGCATCGCCCCGCGCCAGAAGAGCGGCGGCGCGGCGCAACATGGTGCGGTTGCGTTTGCGGATGAGGTCGGTTTCGAAATAGACCAGCATCGCCTCGCCGTCCTTGTCGAGCGGTTCGAGTTTCAGCGCCAGGGGCATATAGGCCGTGATGCGGCGCTGGACATAGAGGCTGACGAGTGTTTCGAAATAATCGCCGGTCTTGGGGCCGAGCCTGGCCACGGACAACAGGTACTTGGCCTGGATGTCCAGCGGCAAGGCGGCGAGGACCGACAATTGCTCTTCCACCGTTTCGAGGCCGATCAATTTCGAATCCTGCTTTTCCGCCGCCGCGGCCACGGCCTCGTCGAGCGAGCCGATTCCGGCTTTCCGGCGCGCCGTCTCGCAGGCCGGGATCGACAGCATCGCGGCGACCACCCAGGGCTGATAGCCATAAAGGGTGTTTGCCGCGCCGGGCGGCAGATTGGCATTGTCGCGGATCAGGAACTCGTCGGCATCGGGGATGAGATCCCAGAGCGACTGGCCCGCCGGTAGAACCATGAACCGGGCCTGGCCCATGGACGCCATGGCCAATTCTTTCGGGTCGCGCAATTCCTTCAGTTCGAGGGCCACCGTTTCCGCCCCGGCAAGTGCTGCTGCGGCGGCCTGGCTCAGTTCCGTCACGCGCGGGTCGGTGACATGGGCGGTGCCCAGCAGAAAGGAGGGTTCGAGCCCGGAGCGTTCGATCCGCCAGAAGATGGCTTCACCATTGGGCTGGGCTTCGGCTTCGGCGCGCACGGCCTCAAACACCGCCGGTTGCTCGTGTTGCAGTTTGGCGTGCAGGTCGGTGCCGCCGCAGGCTGGCGGCGTTTGCGCGCCGGCTGGGGCGAGACCCAGCAGCAGGGCGATGGCGATGGCGCTCAGGCGTTTCATGCGCGGGGGTGGGCCTTGCGGTATTGTTCGAGCAGATGGGTGCGGTTCACTTCCGTGTAGACCTGCGTGGTGGACAGACTGGCGTGCCCCAGGAGTTCCTGGATGACGCGGAGATCAGCGCCATTGCCCAACAAATGCGTGGCAAAGGAATGGCGGAGCGCATGCGGCGTGGCGGTTTCGGGCAGGCCAATCGCGCCGCGCAGGCGTTCGATCTGGAGCTGGATCAGGCGGGCTTTCAGGGGACCGCCCTTGGCCCCGCGGAACATCGGCTCGTGACGCTTCAAGGCGAAGGGGCAGAGCGCCAGATAGGAGTCGATGGCCTCGCGGGCCTTGGGCAGAAGCGGCACGATGCGGGTCTTGTTGCCCTTGCCGGTGATGCTGAGCGGGTTTGCCTTGGCCTGATCGGGGGTGAGCGACAGGGCCTCGGAAATGCGCAAGCCGCAGGCATAGAGCAGGGTGAAAACGGCGCAGTCGCGGGCCAGCAGCCATTTGGGCGTTTCGGGCGTTTCCAGGGCATCGCCTTCGGCGACCCGGCAGGCTGCTGCAACGGAAAGGGGTTTCGGCACCGCATGGGGCAGTTTTGGCGAGCGGATGGCGGCCAGCGCGGCATTGCGGAACAGATGGTTGCGTTCGGCGTGGCGGTAGAAGGAGCGGATCGCCGAGAGCTGCCGCGCCAGGGTGCGGCTCTCGATGCCACCTGAGCGGCGGCGGGCCAGGAAGGCGCGGAAATCGGAGACGGTCAGGGCTTCGAGGTCCGCGATGGCGGGATGGGTTCCCAGATGGTCGGCCATGAAGCAGGCGAATTGGCCCAGATCGCGGGTATAGGCCTCAAGCGTATGGGCCGAAACACGGCGCTCGCTCTTCAGCGCCGTCAGCCACGCTTGAGCGGCGGCGGCGGCATCGGGGGCGAAAGACAGGGCGAAACCGGACATCAAGGGGAAGGTAGGGGGGAATGGTTGAGGAGTTGATACCGGGCTGCCTTCCTTGTCCCTCTTCGCGGAACGCGGGGAGGGCGGCGAGCGAAGCGAGCGGGTGGGGTCGTGGCCCCGGGCGAAGGCCCCATCCGTCACGCGGCGAAGGCGCCGCGCGCCACCTTCCCCACCCTGCGGGTGGAGAAGGACAAGTTCAGGCGCTTGCCACCGGCTCGCCATAGTGCTCGACCACCGGGAAGGGCTCATAGAAATGGTGGAGTTTTTGGCGCCATTGCGGGTAGCGGTCCGAGGCGCGGAAACCCTCGGTGTGCGCCTCCAAGGTCTCCCAGCGAACCAACAACAGATAGCGGTCTGCAGACTCAAGGCAGGGGCGGACCTCCATTCCGATGAAGCCGGGGGTGGCTGATATCAGCGGGAGCGCCTCTTGCAGCGCCAACAGAAAGGCCGGGTGTTCACCCGGCCTGATATTGAGGATGGCGTGTTCGACAATCACAACGTCTGGCCGGTCTTCTTCCAGTCGGCCATGAACTGCTCGATGCCCTTGTCGGTCAGGGGGTGCTTGACCAGGCCCTTGATGACGGCGGCGGGGCAGGTGGCGACGTCGGCGCCGATCATGGCGACCTGTTTCACATGCAGCGCGGTGCGCACGGAGGCCGCGAGGATTTCGGTGTCGAAGGCGTAGTTGTCATAGATCTGACGGATCTCGGCAATGAGTTCCGTGCCGTCGATGTGGATGTCGTCAAGACGCCCCAGGAAGGGTGAGATGAAAGTGGCCCCGGCTTTGGCGGCGAGCAGCGCCTGGTTGGCGGAGAAGCACAAGGTGACATTGACCATTGCGCCATCGGAAGTCAGCGCCTTGCAGGCCTTGAGGCCGTCAAGAGTCAGGGGCACCTTGACGGTGACGTTCTTGGCGATCTTGCGCAGTTCGGCGGCCTCGCGCATCATGCCGGCGAAATCGAGCGACACGACTTCGGCACTCACCGGGCCATCGACGATCGAACAGATTTCGGCGATCACGTCCTTGAAGGGGCGGCCCGACTTGGCGATGAGCGTGGGGTTGGTGGTGACGCCATCGAGCAGGCCCAGATCGGTTAGTTCCTTGATGTCCTTTACTTCGGCGGTATCGACAAAGAATTTCATGGTTGCTTGGTCCCTGTGGTTTCCAGGGGAGGCTTAGTCCCGGCGGTCCCTCAAATCAACCGGGGATCACGGCCGCATTGCAACCTGGCGCTGGCGCAGAGCGCATCGACGAGGTGGGAGAGATCGGCGGTGGCAATCACCACCTGGTCGAGGCATGTGACCGGCCGCACGAAGCGCAGGGAATTGGTGAGGAAGACGGCGTCGGCCTTGAGGAGTTCGGCGGGTTTGACGGGGCGCTCTTCGGTTTCCATCCCCAGATGATGGGCGGAGGCGAGCAACGCCTGGCGCATGACGCCGGTGAGGATGGCCTGATTGCGGGCCGGGGTGACGAGCCTGGCCCCCTTCAGCATGAAGATGTTGGCGATGGTGGTGGAGGCCACGCGGCCCTCGGTGTTGAGCATGAGGGCATCATCCATGGCGCGGGCCTGGGCCTCGCGGGCGGCGGCGATGTTGTCGATATAGGAGAGCGTCTTCAGCCTTGCGGCGGGCGAGGCGGTGCTGCGGCGGATCGTCGAGGTGAGCAGCATGGCGGGCTGGAACATCAGCGCGGCATCGAAGGGTTCGGCCACGATGAGCAGCGCGGGCGTGGCGCCGGAGCCTGCCAGGCCACGGGCGCCGGAGCCGCGGGTGAGCGTCACGCGAAGTGCGTGGTGCTGCTCGGTGGTGCCTTGAAGCACCATGGCGATGCCATCGTCGATCCGTTGGCGGTCAAATGGGATGCCCAGTTCCTGGGCAGCGCTTTCCATGCGCGCCAGATGCATGTTGGCCCAGAGGGCGTTACGGTTGACAACCAGCATGGTTTCGAAGAGGCCATCGCCCAAGGTCAGCCCACGGTCGCGCGGGTCGAGGCTGATGGCATCGGCGACGAGCGTGCCGTTGAACCAGACCAGACTCATGGGATCAGCTTCAGGAAATTGCGCAGCATGTCATACCCGTGCTCGGTCAGGATCGACTCAGGGTGAAATTGTACGCCAAAGGTTGGGTGCGATTTGTGGCGGAGGCCCATGATTTCGCCCTCGTCGCTGCGGGCGGTGATCGCAAGCGGCGTTTGGGATCCCAGTTCGACGATGAGGGAGTGATAGCGCCCGGCACTGAAGCGCTGCGGCAGGCCCTCGAACAGGCCTTGGGCGTCGTGATTGATTTCGGAACTGTCGCCGTGCATGGGGCGGCGGGCCCTTTTGACCAGGCCGCCGAAGGCCTCGCCCATGACCTGGTGGCCGAGGCAGATGCCAAGGATGGGGAGCAGGCCCGAATATTTCCGCATGATGTCCAGCGACTGGCCGGCCTCGTGGGGCGTGCCGGGACCGGGCGAAATGACGACGGCCCTGGCTTCAAGATCATCGCGGGTGACTTCATCGTTGCGGACGACATTGGTGGCTTGGCCGAGCTCTTCAAAGTAGCGGGCGATATTATGAACAAAGCTGTCGTAGTTGTCGACGATGAGGATCATGGTGCGAACGCCTCCATGAGGCGCTTGATCTTGGTCAGGCTCTCCTCGTATTCGGCGGCGGGTACCGAGCGCGCGGTGATGCCGCCGCCGCCCTGCACCCGGGCAATGCCTTGCGAAAACTGCGCGGTGCGGATGGCGATGTTGAGGTCCACATGGCCATTGAAGCCGAGATAACCGATGGCGCCGCAATAGACGCCGCGGGCGCTACGCTCGATTTCGGCGATGATCTCCATGGCGCGGATCTTTGGCGCGCCGGTGATGGAGCCTCCCGGGAACGTGGCGGCGATGAGATCGCCCATGGTCTTGCCCTCGCGCAACTCGGCTGCGATGACCGAGACGAGATGATGGACATTGGCATAGGTCTCGAGACCGCAGAGCACGGGGACCTTCACCGAACCCGGCTTCGAGACGCGGCTCAGGTCGTTCCTCAGGAGATCGGCGATCATCACGTTCTCGGCGCGGTCCTTGCGGCTCGATGTAAGTTCGGCGATGAGCGCCGCGTCACGCGATGGATCGGCGTCGCGGCGCCGTGTGCCCTTGATGGGGCGGGCTTCGACGCTTGCGCCGTCACAACGCAGCAGGCGCTCAGGCGAGGACGAGGCGATCTGGATTTCGCCATAATCCATGAAGGCTGCGAAGGTGGCGGGGTTCTTCAAGCGCAGGACGCGGTAGAAGGCCAGCGGATCGAAGTCTTGCGGAATGGCGGCCTGGAAGGTTTGCGTGATGTTGGCCTGGAAGATGTCGCCGTCCAGAATGTATTCGACGGTGCGGGCGACGGCCTTCTCGTAGTCCGCGCGGCTGAAGTTCGATTGCCAGCCGCCGATGGCGTGATTGCCAAGTGCCCGCGGCTTCCTTGACAAGAGGTCTTCCAGTTGTTCGGCTTTACTTTCATCCGCCGCGATGATCCATGCCCGCTCCAGCATATGATCGAAGGTGGCGACGGTATCGTAGTGGTGCAAAATGAGATCGGGGGCGATGGCATCGAAGTCCGGAATCCTGGTGTGCGGTTCGAGGCCTCGTCCGAAGTCGTAGGAGATGAAGCCCGCCAGGCCGCCTTGAAATGGCGGCAGGCCTGCGATGTGGCATTGGCGGTTCTCCCTGATCAGCCGGTCAATGACGGCGAGAGGCTGGTCCTCTTGTTTCACGTCATCGAGGAAGGTTTCGCCACGCGCCACGCGTAGCGTCGATTTCGGATTGCAGGCGAGGAAGGAATAGCGGCCGAGGTGTTCCTGGCGCATGACGCTTTCGAGCAGGGTCAGGTGGCGTTGGCCTTCGAGGCGCAGCGCCAGGACCGAGGGCTCGAAGCAGACAATCTCGCGGGCCAGGGGCGTCTTCATGGCGCTGAGCATATAGAACTGGAAGGGCCGCCACCCCAAGTCTATTCCAGACGCGATGACCGCTGATTCCGCCATAGCCGACGTGTTGCTGCCGCTGGCGCTGGAGGGGGCCTATTCCTACCGGATTCCGCCCGGGATGACACTTGCTCCTGGCGACTATGTGGCCGTGCCTCTCGGCCCCCGCCAGATGATCGGCGTGGTCTGGGCGCTGAAACCCGATGCCGGAACCAACATGAAGCTGCGCGATGTGCTGCAGCGTTTCGACATGGCGGCGATGACGGCCACGCACCGGAAATTCGTCGACTGGCTCGGCGCCTATTATCTGGAGCCTGCCGGCAATGTGCTGCGCATGGTGCTCAGGGCGCCGGGCGCCCTTGCGCCGCAGCGCGGGCAGACGGCCTATCGCATCACAGATTCGGTTCCGAAACGGATGACGCCGCAGCGCGGCCGGGTTCTCGACGTGGCCCGCGATGGCCTCGCCATGCGCATCTCCGAATTGGCCGAAGCGGCGGGCGTGGGCGCATCCGTGGTCAAGGCGCTGGTCAAGGACGGCGCTCTTACGGAAATCGAACTGCCGGCCGCCAGGCCCTTTGCGGAACCCGATCTCAACGCCGGAGGCTACGCGCTTTCGCTGGACCAAAAGGCCGCCGCCGAGGCCTTGCGGGCAATGGTGACGCAGCGCGCCCACAAGGTGATGCTGCTCGACGGCGTGACCGGCTCGGGCAAGACGGAAGTCTATTTCGAGGCCATGGCGGCGGCCCTCGCCGGTGGCGCGCAGGTGCTGCTGCTGTTGCCCGAGATCGCGCTGACGCAACCGTTTCTGCAGCGTGTCGAACATCGTTTCGGCTGCGAACCGGCGCAATGGCATTCGGGCATGCGGATGCGCGAGCGCGAGCGGGTGTGGCGCGGCGCCGCCGAAGGAACGGCGCGGATCGTGGTGGGCGCGCGTTCGGCGCTGTTCCTGCCGTGGAAGCGCCTAGGGCTGATCGTCGTCGATGAGGAACACGAGACTGCCTACAAGCAGGACGATGGCGTTCCCTATCACGCCCGCGACATGGCGGTGCTCTATGGCTCGATCGGGAAGTTTCCGGTGGTGCTCTCGTCGGCCACACCGTCGCTCGAGACACTGGTGAATGTGGACCGCGGCCGCTACGGCGTGGTGAAATTGAAAGACCGCCATGGGCGGCCGGAGTTGCCCGAGATCGGTCTCATCGACATGAAGACGGTGACGTTGGAACCCGGCACATGGATCGCGCCGCCGCTGTTCGAGAAGGTGACGCAAACGCTTGCCGCGGGCGATCAGGCGCTGCTGTTCCTGAACCGCCGCGGCTATGCGCCCTTGACCCTGTGCCGGGCCTGCGGATACCGGCTCGACTGTCCAAATTGTTCCGCCTCGCTGGTGGAACACCGCTTCCGGCGGCAGCTCATGTGTCACCATTGCGGCCATCTGGAGCCGATGCCGCTGGCCTGCCCCAAGTGCCTGGTGGAGGCGAAGATGGTGCCGGTGGGGCCTGGCGTCGAGCGGCTGGCGGAGGAGGCGGCGGCGCGGTTCCCTGAGGCGCGCATCGGCGTGCTGTCGAGCGACCTGTCACGCGGCACGCTGCTGCGCGATGCCTTGCGCGATGTCGAGAACGGGCATTTCAATCTGGTCATCGGCACGCAGCTCGTCGCCAAGGGGCATCACTTCCCGCATCTGACATTGGTGGGCGTGGTCGATGCCGATCTGGCGCTCGAATCGACCGATCCGCGCGGGGCGGAGCGCACCTGGGCGCTGATGGCCCAGGTGGCGGGACGTTCAGGGCGGGGCGAAAAACCCGGCCTGGCGCTGATCCAGACCTATCTGCCGGAACACCCGCTGATGCAGGCCTTGAAACAGGGCGACCGCGACGGTTACCTCGAACAGGAGAAGGCCATCCGCGAGAGCGTGGAGCTGCCGCCCTATGGACGGCTGGCGGCGCTGATCGTCTCAGGGCTAAATGCTCCGGACACGGAGCGTTTTGCCAGGGGGCTGGGCAAGACCGTGCCTGTGGCGGAAGGCGTCACGGTGCTGGGGCCGGCACCGGCGCCGATTGCCATGGTGCGCGGGCGCCACCGCTGGCGGTATTTGGTAAAGGCCAAGCGCGAGGTGAATATTCAGGGATTCCTGCGGCAATGGCTGGAGGGCGTGAAACCGAGGGGTTCGATTGCGTTGCAGGTGGATGTGGACCCGTATAATTTTTTGTAAGGAAGGCGGCCCCTCACCTGCCGCTGGCGCGGCTGTCCTCTCCCGCAAGCGGGCGAGGTTGAAGGGGTGCCCCTCTCCCGCTGGCGGGAGAGGGTGCCCGGAGGGCGGTGAGGGACTTCAAGAAAACCGCCACTCCATGCGGTGGCGGTAGGTTTCGCCGGGGCGTAAAACGGCACTCGGGAAGTTGGCGTGGTTGGGGGCGTCGGGGAAGTTTTGCGGTTCGATGGCGATGGCGGCGGATTGCCGCAAGGGGCCGTTGCGGCCGGGCATGCCCTGGTTCCAGTGGGCGGCGGTATAGACCTGTATGCCGGCCTCGGTGCACCACACTTCCATCTGGCGGCCGGAGACGGGATCGCGCAAGGTGAGGCCGTGGCGCAATTGTCCGCGCTGGCCGTTCAACACCCAGCAATTGTCGAAGAACCCACCCACTTTCTTCAGTTTACCGAAGTCTTGCGGCAATCCATCGGCTTTGCGGATATCGCCGGACGGCAAGAGCAACTCATTCAAAACGAGATAGCTATGCGCATCGATCTGCATCTCATGTTCGAAGGCATTGCGCTCGCCGCCCGACAGATTCCAGTAGCCGTGGTTGGTGAGGTTGAGCACCGTGGGCCTGGTGGTCTTCGCCTCAAGTTCGAGCGACAGGGTGTTGCCCTGCAGCACATAGGTCGCGGCGGCATCGAGAACGCCGGGAAAACCCTGGTCGCCATCGCCCGAGCGCAGGGTGAAGCTCAGGGAATGATCGGTCTCCAGCACCCGCCAGTTGCGGATGGCGAAATTGTCCGGGCCGCCGTGCAGCTGGTGGACCCCCATGTTGGCGGCGAGGTGACGGGTGCGGCCGTCCAATATGAACTGGGCATTGGTGATGCGGCCCGCGAAACGGCCGCAGACCGCACCCGCCGTCCAGTCGCCGGCGAGGAATTGCGCGTCGCTGCCGCCGCCGGCCATGACGTCGACACCGTCGGCGAAGACCGAGACGAGGCGGGCGCCGAGAGTGGAGAATGTGGCGCGGATGGTGTTGGATTTGAGTTCGAGCATGACTTCCCTCACCCGTCATGCGTGCCGCATGACACCCTCTCCCGCTGGCGGGAGAGGGGCAAAAGACATTAGTGGTTGTCGCGCGGGATGCCTTTGGTTTTGGCGATGCGCTGGAATTTGGTGGCGCCTTTCAGTACCATGCCGCCGTCGAGCTGGCCCACTTCCTTCCTGAAGATTTCCTGCCAGGGCGTCTGGCTCTCGGGCACCTTGTAGCCGCCGGATTTTTCGAGATCGGCGTGGCGCTGCTTCAAGTCGCTGTCCGAGATCAGCAGGTCGCAGGTACCCTTGTTGAGGTCGATCCTGACCTTGTCGCCGTTCTTGAGAATGGCGAGGCCGCCGCCGGCTGCGGCTTCCGGCGAGGCGTTGAGGATCGAGGGCGAGCCTGAGGTCCCCGACTGGCGCCCGTCGCCGACGCAGGGCAGCGAGCGGATGTTCTTTTCGAGAAGATAAGTTGGTGCCCGCATGTTGACCACCTCCGCCGCACCGGGATAACCCAGCGGGCCGACGCCGCGGATGAAGAGGATGGTATTCTCGTCGATGCCGAGCTTCGGGTTGTCGATGTTGGCGTGATAATCCTCCGGCCCGTCGAAGACCACGGCCTTGGCTTCGAAGGCGTTGGGGTCCTTGGGGTTCGAGAGATAGCGCAGGCGGAATTCTTCCGAGATGACGGAGGTTTTCATGATGGCGTTGGCGAAGAGATTGCCGGTCAAGCGCTTAAAGCCGGCATGCACCTTCATGGGCGCGCCATATTCCTTGATGACGGTGCGATCCCAGGAGAATTTTCCGGTGCAGTTTTCGCCGATGGTTTTGCCATTGGCGGTGATCGCGTCCTCGTGGATCTTTCCGGCCTCGATCAGTTCGGCGACGACGGCGGGAACGCCGCCGGCGCGATGATAGTCCTCGCCCAGATATTCGCCGGCGGGCTGCAGGTTCACCAGCAGCGGCAGGTCATAGCCGTGCTTTTCCCAATCGGCGACGGTGAGTTCCAACCCTAAATGGGCGGCGATGCCGTTCAGGTGATTCGGCGCATTGGTCGAGCCGCCGATGGCGGTGTTGACGGCGATGGCGTTCTCAAAGGCTTCACGCGTCATGATCTTCGAAGGCGTCAGATCTTCTTCCACCATATCGACGATGCGGCGGCCGGTAGCATAGGCCATCTGTCCGCGCTCGCGATAGGGAGCCGGGATCGCCGCGTTGCCGGGCAGCGTCATGCCCAGTGCCTCGGCCAGCGAGTTCATGGTGGTGGCGGTGCCCATGGTGTTGCAGAAGCCTGTCGAAGGGGCCGACGTCGCCACTAGCTCAAGCATGCCTTCATAGTCGATCTCGCCGGTGGCGAGCTTCTCGCGGGCTATCCACATGATGGTGCCGGAGCCGGTGCGCTGACCCTTGTACCAGCCGTTGAGCATCGGGCCGGACGACAGGCAGATGGCCGGAATGTCGACGGTGGCCGCCGCCATCAGGCAGGCGGGCGTGGTCTTGTCGCAGCCGATGGTCAGCACCACGCCGTCCAAGGGATAGCCATAGAGCACCTCGACGATCGACAGATAGGAGAGGTTGCGGTCGAGGGATGCGGTGGGGCGTTTGCCGGTCTCCTGGATCGGGTGGACGGGGAATTCGAGCGGAATGCCGCCCGCCTCGTAGATGCCGTCGCGGACGCGCTTCACCAGATCGATATGGGCGCGGTTGCAAGGTGAGAGATCGGAACCCGTCTGGGCGATGCCGATGATCGGCTTGGCGCCCTGCAACTCGCCGCGGGTCAGCCCGAAATTCAGGTAGCGCTCCAGATAGAGCGCCGTCATGTCGGCGTTGCCCGGGTTGTCGAACCAGTGCTGCGAACGGTATTTCAAGGGTTTCTTGCTGTTGTCTGCCATGGCGTCCTCCGAATTGTCATACATTTAGAACGGGGCGCGGGCTTCGTCCACACGTCTGTTGCAGCGCGTGGGACAAACGGCGTGTTGAATTGCCGGTAAGGCTTGCGATAAGAGGCAGCCATGGCCGGGAAGACACTCGAACAGATCGCGGCGCGCGCCAAATCGGGGAAACCCTACGTGGTGGTGCAGCTCAAGGAGGCGCTGGCGGGTTATCCGGTTGCGGAAGCCTATGGCATGTATTGCCGGCTGCTGGGGATGGACAGGCCCGGCGCGCTCAGGCAGTCGCGGGCCGCGAGCCTGCTCGGCGCGGCGCGGGAAAAGGCGGTGTTTTTTCTCGAAACGGAGAGCGGCGGGGAAACCTACTACAACCGGCCTTCGAAGGTCATTGGCGATGGCAACCAGCGCGATCTGGTGTGCCGTTCGCGCACCGACTTCGTGGCGTGCTTCGAGAATGCGCAGGTTGCCTGCCTGTCGAGCGCCATCGCTTTCGATGGCCAGCTTCTCTTCGATTTCGAAGACTGGGAATTCGACCAGGTCGACGATCAGCTGGAACTCGATTCGCGTGTGTTCCGGAGCAAAGGCCGAGACATCTGGTGCATGGACTCCGCCACTCCCGATACGGATATCAAGATCGAACGGGCTTTCATGCTTAATGGATGCCACGCGCGCGCCTTCGGCCACTGGATGTTGGAGTATTTGCCGCGCTATGTTGCGGCACTGAATGCCGGTGTCATGCCGCCAATGCCGGTGTTGATCGACAATGGTATGCCGCCGCAGCACCGCCAGGCTTTGGAGACCCTGCTTCCTCAAGGCTGCGAGGCGATCGAAGTGCCGTTGCTGAAATCCGTGAAAGTGAAGGAACTGTGGTGCGCGCCATCGCCCGTCTTCATGCCGCTCAACGAGAAGCTCAATGAAAAATACCGCTGGGATTTCTACTGCAGCCCGCCTTGGCGCTTTCGAAAGATCATCGCGCGGATGGCGGCCGCGGTACAAGGTGGCGGCAGGGATGGCCGGTCCCGGCGGATTTATCTTGCTAGATCGGAGCGCAGTCATCGCAAGTTGGTGAACGGCGCGCAAATCGAGGCCATCGCAAGGGATTATGGTTTCGAAATCGTGCTGCCCGAAACGCTGTCATTCCGCGAACAGGCGGAGTTGTTGGCGCAAGCCAGCGCGGTCATCGGGCCGGAGGGATCGGCACTGCTTCTCGTCTACTACATGAAACCGGACGCCAAGCTGGCAATCCTCAGTCATCCCGATATCGAGGGGCTGCCGACCTTCACCGCCATTGCCGAAGCGGCCGGCGTCGTCACGACGACCGTAACGGGTCCGTTCCACGCCAAGAACGAGACCTGGCCGCAGTTTTCCGACTACA
>JANPCA010000493.1:0-2135 GCA_031430715.1 Hyphomicrobiales bacterium
CGCCGGTCATCTCGCTGCCATAATTCGTGGCGGTGATCGATCCATAGTTCTCGGCCCGGCTGAACGCGCCCGAACTGATACCGTCGACCCGCGATCTGATCGTGCCATCGTTGATGATGGTATTGGCCGTGCCGGTTGCAAGAATACCCTCCGCAATGGCAGTCAAAACGCCACTGTTGCTTATGACATTGGAGGCGCCGGCAACAGAGATGCCTTGGGTTCCGGAACTGATCGTTCCGGTGCTGGTGATCGTCGAAAAGCCACTGAGTGACTGAATGCCCGCCGAGCCCGAATAGATTGAGCCGCCGTTGACGATGGTGTTGTTAAAACCCAATGCGAGCAAGCCGATGGTCGAGGCACTGACCGTTCCGTTATTGACAATGGTGTTTTCACCATTGGCAGCGTAGACGCCCTCGTTTGCGGCGTTCACTGTTCCTTCGTTGATGAAGTTGAGATTGCCCGAGACGCTGAAGATGCCTTTCAGATCGGCGTAGATCGAGCCACCCGCCATGATATGCACGTTGTTAAAGCCCCCGCTGGCAACATTATTGGCGAAATCGCCAATGACAATGCCATGTCCGCTCGGACCCTCGGCGATGAGGCCGCCGTATATCAAGAAAGTCTTGTTGCCGTTCACCCCCCCACCATTGATTCCGGTGAAGGTTGCGGTGACCAACACGTTGGGATTGATGACCCAGACATCGCCCGACGTGGGGGCATCGATGGGGGTGGTTGTGTTGAAGGCGGTGACGTGAATGGCCATCGCAATGCTCCGATGATGCTCAGCCGGCACCGTATGACCGGGAGGATGGAGCCTAGACCAGCATCCGGGTAAAGCAAGCGCTTTCAATGCAGCCCTAAGGACAAGCTCAGGATCAAACTTGCGTTCAAATCCC
The DNA here is from genome assembly GCA_031430715.1 of Hyphomicrobiales bacterium. GTDB lineage: Bacteria > Pseudomonadota > Alphaproteobacteria > Rhizobiales > Aestuariivirgaceae > Aestuariivirga. The sequence continues at coordinate 897 of JANPCA010000493.1, forward strand.
CTTGGCCTGGAGGGCCACCCTGATCTCATCCAGGATCGCCGGGTCATCAATGGTGGCGGGAACCTTGAACTCCTCTTTGTCGGCGATCTTGCGCATGGTGGCGCGGAGGATTTTGCCGGAGCGGGTCTTGGGCAGTCGCGGCACCACCATCACGGCCTTGAGGCTGGCCACGGCGCCGATCTTTTCGCGGATCAGGTTCAGGCATTCCTTTTCGATGTCTGCGGCCGGGCGATTGACGCCGGCTTTCAGCACGACGAAGCCGATGGGCACCTGGCCCTTCAATGGGTCGGCAATCCCTAAGGCCGCGCATTCGGCGACGTTGGGGTGGCCCGCCAGCACCTCCTCCATGCCGCCGGTGCTCAAGCGATGGCCCGCCACGTTGATGATGTCGTCGGTGCGGGCCATGATGTAGAGGTAGTTGTCCTCATCCATGAAACCGGCGTCCGCCGTTTCGTAGTAACCGGGGAAATGCGCCAGATAGCTTTGGCGGAAGCGCTCGTCGTTGCCCCACAGCGTGGGCAGGCAGGAGGGCGGCAGCGGCAGCTTCACGCAGATGGCGCCGAGAACCCCTCGCTTCACCTCGTGGCCACCTTCATCAAGGACGCGGATGTCATAGCCCGGCATGGCCATGGTGGGCGAACCGTGTTTCACCGGTAGCATCCCTAAGCCCACCGGATTGGCGGCAATCGACCAGCCGGTTTCGGTCTGCCACCAGTGGTCGATGACCGGCACATGCAATTGGTCTTCCGCCCATTTCACCGTGTCCGGATCGGCGCGCTCGCCGGCCAGGAACAGGGTGCGGAATTTCGAGAGATCGTATTTGCGGATGAAATTGCCATCAGGGTCTTCCTTCTTGATGGCGCGGAAGGCGGTGGGGGCGGTGAAGAGCGCGGTAACGCCATATTCCGCGATGATGCGCCAGAAGGTACCCGGATCGGGCGTGCCGACCGGCTTGCCCTCGAAGACGATGGTGGTGGCGCCCTGCAGCAGCGGCGCATAGACGATATAGGAGTGGCCGACCACCCAGCCCACGTCGGAGGCCGCCCAGAACACTTCGCCGGGCTTGATGTCATAGATATTCTGCATCGACCATTTCAGCGCCACCATGTGGCCGCCATTGTCGCGGACCACGCCCTTGGGCTGGCCGGTGGTGCCCGACGTGTAGAGGATATAGAGCGGATCGGTGGCCTTCACCGTCACGCAGTCCGCCTTGCGGCCGAGGCCGCGGCCGACGCTGAC